>JBCCNY010000031.1:0-14273 GCA_039025595.1 Pseudomonadota bacterium
AATTTTACCGCGTCAGATCCGAAGTGATTGGCCGAAGGCTCGCTGCAATGGCTGGGATCAGGGATCCAAAAAGCCCGACAAGCCCGGCCAAGATCAGACCCTGAACCAGTCCTGAGGCTGAAAACCGTAGAGCGTATCCAATGCGGGTCACCCCGCCTGACAATGCCGTAGCCTCTGCGCCGTTGAACACACTGTATGAAACCGCCGCACCAACTGCACCTGCGGAAAGACAAATCAGTATGTGTTCGATGACCAATCCTGAGCAGATGGAGCGTCTGCTGTAACCGACTGAACGCAAAGTTGCGATCTCAACCCGTCGCTCGCTGAGCGAGGCGAGCATGATGTTCAGGGCGCCCACCAGCGCGCCGATCGCCATGAGGATGGCGAGCGGCCAGGCGAGATTTTGAACCAACTCCCTGCTGCGGGATGCCTGTGCGGTATAGTAGGTGGCTTCCGTTTGCACGGAGAGATTGAGGCGGGGGTCGCGCTCGACGAAATCTGCCAATTCTGCTGTTTCACCCGCGTCCACCAATCTTGCGCGCACACTCTGAACCGTATTGGTTCGGTCAAATAGCGTCTGGGCTGCTGTAAGGTCTGCCCATATTTCTGAGGCGGCAACGCCCCCACCAGCTTCGAAGATGCCGACGACGATCCAGTCGGTTGCGCCCAGTCTGACCCTGTCGCCAAACGCAAAGCCGTGGTATCGGCGTGCCACATCTGCGCCAACGGCAAGTTCGGCTGCGCCCATACTTGGCCACCGACCTTCGGTGAGAGAGACATTACCGCGCATCGCAATTCCCGTTTCGGAAAGCCCGCGCAGTCCGACGTTTGCACGTTGTCCGTCGGTGATCTGGCTTCCGTCGACGATCAGATTAACTTCGGGTGAAAGTGCGACGGTGCCTGGCGCGCTTTCCAGGATATTGACCTGATCTCCGGAAAGAGAGGAGTTCATTTCCGACTGTGAGCCGCCGCGCATGATAAGCGCGATCTCCGACGAGCCCGATTGATCCATAGCATGGGTCAGGCCACGACGAAGCGCGTCAAGCGATAGGAGCGTGGCGACAACCAGTGCCAGGCAAAACATGACAGAGAGCGTCAGCGTCATCCGGTTGCAAAAGCCGCAGAGGCTGATGCCGATAACGGAAGCTGTTTGAGCAAATAGCATGGGAACCTCTTAATTGCGCCGCAGCATGGTGACGGTTTCGGTGTTTACCGATCGCCAAGCAGGCCAAGCACTGGCCGAGATACCCAAGGCGATCATCGATATGACACCCAATGCACAGATCGCTGGCGTGATCGCGATGCCGGGTGCGATCGAGGCTAAACTCTCCGACGACCCGGAAATCACCGTTGCGGCAAGCGCCAATCCAATGCAGCCTGAGATCAGCACCATCAGCACACTTTCGCCAATTACCAATCCAAGGATCCTAGTGTGCGAGAACCCGAGCCCTTTCAGGATTCCGAGGTCTGGCATACGGCGTTTGATGGCCAAGGCGGTGGTGCTGGCAACAATCATCAAGAGACTGACCAATGCAGCGCCGAGCACGAGGAGCGTGACGAGTGCGAGATCGCCGAACTGCGCGACGAATGCTTGAGAGAAGCTGCGTTCGGTATCGGTTGTCGTGCGGTCAGCGGCCGTCGCAAAGAAGGCATCAATGGCTTGGCCCATCTGGATAGGGTCAGCGCCCGGCGCAGGGCTTGAGACGATCCAGCCGAGCGTATCCTGGTTGCCCGCGCGGGCTTCGTTGAACCGGTCATAGTGAATATAGAGAAAGGACGTGTCTATTTGCTCGGTCGCACCTTCGAACACACCTGCAATGCGGAAGCTCCAGGCCTGTCCACCATCTGCGCGGGCGATGCGCTCGTTGATGATGGAGACTTGATCGCCGGGTTCCCAGCCAAATCGCTCCGCCATGGAGCGCCCAACCATCATGGCAGTCCTGTCGGACAAAAAGCTCTTGCGGGCGGCGGGTTCAATACGAATGTCGTCACCGTAGACCTTTAGATAGGAAACCGGATCGACAGCGATAGCGTGAAGCGAATTGCGCGGCTCACGGTAGTATCCTCCAAACCAGGAGGCGATGCTCGCAGCGCCCACTTCATCAATCTGCTGCAACTGTCGAAAATGAGAGATCGGTAGGGGCTGAGAAAATCCAGTTTTGCTTGTGGTGATCATGCGGTCTGCATTGTCGTCACCAGTGGAGCCATAGGCCAAGTAGAACGCCGCCAAGATGCCGAAAAGGGCATAGGCAATGGCAACAGACAGCATCAAGACAAGACTGCGAACCCAGGCCGCTTTGACACTCAGCCCGATGAAACCGAGCGCGCTCATGCTGCTTGCTCCTCTGCAACGCTGAGCTGCCCTTTGTCGAAGTGGTAGACTTGGTCCGCGTAAGCCGCCGCCGAAGGGTCATGGGTGACCATGATAATGGTTTTACCCAACTCATCACAGAGCGTCCTGAGAATGTTCATGACCTCACCAGACGTCGCGCGATCAAGTTCGCCGGTGGGCTCGTCGCAGAGCAAGAGGGGAGGGTCAGCCACGATGGCGCGCGCAATCGCTACACGCTGTTGCTCACCCCCGGAAAGTTCGCTCGGTCTATGCTTTAGACGGTGATCGATACGCACTAGGTTTGCCACTTCTTCCACCCGTCTCCGGCGCTCAGATCGTGACAGCGGGGCGAGCATTAGGGGAAGCTCGATATTACCGTATGCGGTGAGCGACGGCATGAGGTTAAAGGATTGGAACACAAGCCCGACGGTTTTGGCCCGCCATTTGGAAAGCTTCGATTGGCCGAACGTATCGATCTGTTTGCCGTCGATGTTCACCGAGCCCGAGTTGATGCGCTCCAAACCACCGATCGCGTGGAGCAGCGTGGATTTCCCTGACCCGGAGGGTCCCATGAGCGCGATGAAGGCTCCTTCGGAGACAATAAGACTAAGCCCATCGAAGACCGGGATTACCGTGCGCCCCTTTTTGTAAGTCTTGCTGGCGTTCGAGACGGTGACAAAGTTCTGCTCTGGCATCATTGCTCCTCCAGGCGCACGGTCACGGCCATGTTGGGTCGAAGACGCGGGTCTTCCGGTCCCGTGAAGGTCAGTCGTGCTTGAATGGTTGATTTTGCGCGGTTGGCGATGGGCGCTATGGATTGCACCACGGCTTCAAGCGGGTCGTCGGGATAGGCATCGAGCGTCGCGACTGCCATGGCTCCGGGCAGGACACGACGGATCATGATCTCAGGCACATCGATTTCGATGACGATGGAGCTGAAATCCACGATGGTACATATCCCCCCGCCGTCACCATCGTCGAAATTGCCTGGCGAGATGGTTTCACCGACCTGTGCTACACACCCAGTGATTGTGCCATCTATGGGCGCGGCCAGGCGATACTGTTCAAGCAGAAGCCCCGCACGTTCGGCTTCCAGCGCGGCTATGTCGCGACGGGCGATGGCTTCGCTCAAACGGGAGGAAAGGCCGATGGCGGTTGCTTCGGCATTATCCATCGTGGCCTGCGAGGAGAGGCCGCGCTCAGAAAGAGTTCGCGTGCGGTCCCGAGCCGTTTCGGCCGCAACAAGTTCGGCTTGGAGAACTTCAATCGCCCATTCTGCGGCGCTGGCTTCTGCTTTCGCAATGGCGAAGGCCGTCGCCGCCAATGATCCGTCAAGTTCTGCAATAAGAGTGCCTGCTGAGACGCGGTCCCCGTCGTCCACGTGAAGGGCCAATAACACCGATGGCACCTCTGCTGCGACTTCCACAGATGTGCGCGCAACAAGGTATCCCGACATCGTCAATTGCGCTGATGCCCTTGCAGGAGTGGGGGCAGCCGCCGTGACAGGCTCGTGAGCAGGTTCGGACGTGACCCCGGACGGCTCTCGGGCAGCTCGTTGTATCCCGATCCGGTCGAAGGCGTCCGGAAACCAAATCGCTGCACCCACCCCTCCAGCGAAAACGGCCAAGAGGAGCAATGGCAGACGCCACCGGCTTCCTCGTGTCGAAGACTGTTCGTCATCGCGCACGATGCGTAAGCTGTGCAGCCTCTCGGCTGTGTCTTTTTTTGGTGCCGCGGTCATGGGCAGTGGAATCCCATTTGAAAATCAACGCCCAAGCTACCTCTCAGGTTCAATAAATCACTTGGCGAAGAGGTGGTTTTTCACGAACGGGCCGTTCATTGCGTCGCAAATTCTTCAATGCATGTTAGATTCGGCCTGACTTGAGGCAGTGGACGAGCAAGACACACCATCCATACCGGCGTCACGCAGAGGTAGCAGGGAAGGGAAGAGTGCGTGCCCTCGGAAACAGCAGGAAATTCACCGACGCAGATTGGATCGAACCGACGTGCAAAAGCGCTGATTTTCTATGTCGGCCTGCCACTGGTGCTGGCTCTCGTATCGGCAACCCAACCCGGCTACATCAACATCTTTGGTCTCGGCGGCGCGCTTCTGTACCTCGGGTTGATATCGCTGATCCCATGGTGGATCGCCGAAGCGATGACTTGGGCTGTTTGGTGGTCTGGCCGAACCGTGCGCCCGCCACTTTGGGCACTCTGTAGCCTTGGCATCCTGCTTGGGTCGTTGATTGCCTATCCCTTCGTGCACTTTGTAACGGACATCTTCATTCAGCTTTGGCCCGACGCAGCGAGTTCCGACGTTCTGGTGTCCTCATCGACGGGAGCTGTCGGAACTTTGATCCAATCACTGCACGGCATCGCCTACTGGATTTTTGCTAACTATCTGTTTGATCGCCTACTAGGGTTCCCGCGTTTTCGATATGAGAAACCGCTCGGCAAGCATGCTGCGCCTTTGGCTGCAACGACCGGCGATCTCAAGGCACCGGCGTCTAAGCTGCTTGAGCAGTCCGAGCGCTTCAACTCCCTGTCCGATATCTTGCTGATGAAAGCTGAAGAACACTACGTACGTCTTTACGGGGAAGATGCTGAGGAGCTGGTGCCCCATCGCTTCGGTCAGGCGATCCTGGATCTGACAGGCGAGGACGGGTTTCGGGTGCATCGATCGTTCTGGGTGCGTCGCGCTGCCGTAGACCAGATGTATGAGCGCTCAGGCCGAGTAGAACTGCGCCTGTATGGTGGACAGGAAATCCCGGTCAGTCGGCAATATCACGGCCTGGTGAGACAGGTTTTCGTTGAGTGCATTGTGGGCAACGATTCGCGCAAGCCGGTTTCTTGACGGGGCGCACCCTGCTTTTCGCAACAAGTACTAACACACTCTTCAGCTTTGGGATTTCGCACTATTACGAAAAGGCCCGGTGGGCTCTCGATCTCTCCGGAGTCGGCTACGTTGAGCGCGCTTTGATCCCTAGTCGCAACAGCAGGTTGGCACACCGCCACGGGCTGGCCGCTCGTACTCTGCCGATATTGCGAATGTCGGACGGTTCCGCGATCCAGGGGTCTTCGAGCATTGTCGATTGGACGACGACCAAGTCTGAACATTCAATGTTGCGAGGAGACCAGAAGCTCGAAACACAGATTGACCAGGCGTTCGGCGGACCACTTGCCTTTTTCCACTATAGTGAAGTTATCGCGAAGGATCATCGAAAGCTGCGTGATGTGTTCAGGCATCGTTTGGATCTTCTTTCAGTTGTGGCGCTCCACGCCACTTGGCCAATGGTACAGCGAGCGATGTTCAAGGGGATGGACCTCGGGCCAATTCAAGCCCGAAATAGTAAGGATGACATCTGTTGAAGTTTGGACTGGCTAGATGAAATACTTGCAGATGGGCGACGCTTTCTAGCTGGCGACGCGCCAGGAAGAGGAGATTTGACCACGGCTAGCCTCCTGGCACTTTTGGTGTTTCCTGAGAGCCATCCGACGTAAAGCGGGTTCGAGCGGCCAAATTCGTTCGCAACTTTCTCGGATGAACACGGAGATCGTCCTAGTCTTTCCCTGGCCGCACGGACGTACGCTGATCAAACGAATTTTGAGCAAGTCCAGGTGGCGCGATCGCCACAAAAAAATCACGGCATTTGAGAGTTCAAGCACGGTTCCGCCAGCAAGCACCGGCGCAAAAAACCTTCATCTTTCGGGAATACTATGTGGCGTCTCTGATCTAGAAGCGGCCGTTCATAATGCGCGCAGCATCGGTCAATTGGGCTCAAAGGAGCCATTCGAGTGGCGAATTCGAGCATGCTGGCTTTGAGCGTGGATTGTGGGCGCGGTTGCGCTCACAACCTAAACTCTGTGCCGGACACTCTCCAAAGGCAGATGGGTTGCAAACGCAGCGCTTGATCGAACCCCCAATTCCCCCTATACCGCCGCTCGTCTGGACGGCTGCGAGTCGCCCGGGAATTTGCCTGTTGCGCGCCCCTGTTTCTTCGACGTCGGGCTAACGCGGGTGAACAAGAGCGAAAAAGATATGTCGACCTGATCTCTGGCGGGCGCAACGTGGGAACGGCGCGGACCCGGGCGAAGACCAAGAGCTCTGAGGACGCGCAGACCTTTGCGGGACAACCGCGAGCAAAAAGGAGACCAGCGATGGATCTGATCGCTGAAATCGAGGCCGAACAGGTGGCCTCCCTCGGGAAGGACATTCCCGACTTCAAGGCGGGTGACACCGTGCGTGTCGGCTTCAAGGTGACCGAAGGCACACGGACCCGCGTTCAGAATTTCGAAGGTGTTTGCATCAGCCGCAAGAATGGCGAGGGTATCGCCGGATCCTTCACCGTGCGGAAGATTTCCTTTGGTGAAGGTGTCGAGCGGGTTTTTCCTCTGCACTCCACCAATATCGACAGCATCATCGTCGTGCGTCGCGGCCGCGTGCGCCGCGCCAAGCTTTATTACCTGCGCCAGCGCCGCGGAAAATCCGCGCGGATCGCAGAGGACACGAAGTACAAGCCCAAATCCAGCTCGGCCGAAGCCTGAGGAACAAAGAATATGAAAGCAGACTTGCATCCCGATTATCACTTCATCGAAGTCAAGATGACCGATGGAACCCTGGTGACCATGCGCTCGACCTATGGCAAGGAAGGCGACAGCCTGTCGCTCGATGTCGACCCTTCTGTGCACCCGGCGTGGACCGGCGGCGGCGCTCGCCTGACTGACGCGGGCGGACGCGTGTCGAAGTTCAAGAACAAATATGCGGGCCTTGGGTTCTGAACCCAAGCGCATGGACGTAATAGCGCCGCCCCAAGGGCGGCGTTTTTCGTTTCGGATCACGTATCTGAGCGAGAGATAAAGAGACCGGCTTGGGGATGGATGGCGCATTTGCCATAAACATGCTGCTTTTGGGCAATGATGCTTCACGGCGAACAAAGCTCGGCCTATAGTCACGCAAAGCCTGAGGTAACAGCAGGCGGGGGGATCGAGCATGGCGCATATGATCGTCGTCGGCAACGAAAAGGGCGGTGCGGGGAAATCGACCGTTTCAATGCATGTGGCAACCGCTCTGGCGAGGCTGGGCCACAAGGTCTGCGCCCTCGACCTGGACCTGCGGCAGAAGACTTTCGCTCGGTATGCGTATAATCGAAAGGTGTTCACCAAAAAAGCCGGGCTCAAGCTCGCAAGCGCGAAGTGCTATGACCTGCCAGAAGTGGATGCCGACAAACTACGACCGGGCGAGAACATGCTCGACCGCAGGCTGTCGATGGCCGTGGCGGAAATGGAACGCGACGCCGATTTCGTCCTGATCGACTGTCCGGGGTCGCACACGCGCCTGAGCCAGGTGGCGCATTCGCTGGCCGATACTCTGATCACCCCGCTCAATGACAGCTTTGTCGATTTTGACCTTTTGGCGCGCATCGACACCGACGGGCGCAAGATACTCGGTCCGTCCGTCTATTCGGAGATGGTCTGGAATGCCCGCCAACTCCGCGCGCAAGCGGGGCTGAAGCCCATCGACTGGATCGTGGCGCGCAACCGCCTTGGAGCTCAAAGCATGGTCAATAAAGAAAAGATGGCATCCGCCCTTGAAAATCTAGCCAAGCGGATCGGTTTTCGCACGGCACCGGGCTTTAATGAACGCGTGATCTTTCGCGAGCTTTTCCCGCGGGGTCTGACCTTGCTCGACTTGAAGGATATCGGGGTCAAGCAGCTCAATATCTCGAACGTCGCCGCCCGGCAGGAATTGCGCGACCTTATGAAGGCGCTGGAGCTCCCCGGTGTAACGGTTGATTTTTAAGGCACAGGCGCGCGTGAATGCTTGCGTAGCAATGCGAGGTTCGAGATCACAAGAACACCGATCACAATTGCACCACCCAGAATTGCCCAGGCCCCGGGGTTCTCACCGAGAACAGCCCAAACGAGGAGCGGCGAGAGAACCGATTCCAACAAGATGAGCAGGGCCACCTCCGCTGCGCTCAGGTAGCGCGGTCCCAGGGTCAGCAGAGAGGTTGCCACCGCGATGAACCCTCCATGCATCAGCAGGAGCGGCCACTGGTCAACAAAGGTCGACATCGGATCAATGAAAGGCAAAAGAAGCGCCGCCATCCCGAGAAAGGCGATGGGAATCGCAGGCAACATAGAAACACCGCGCCGCTTTCGGACGGCGGTCAGCGCCAGGGCGTAGGCGGCCGATACGTAGACCGCCCACAAATCCCCTTTCCAAGAGGCGATCTCGCTGTGCTGGCTGCCATAGGCAATAATCGCCAAACCGACAAAAACGCCCGCCATGGTCAGGACCATGCGCCGACCAATCCGCTCCGCCAGCATCAGCCAACCGAACAAGGCGGCAAAGACCGGCATGGAAGCAAAGATGAACACCGCATTCGCCACACTGGTCTGTGTGATCGCCAGAACAAATCCCGGTGCCGTTGAAGCGATGAGAACCATGTAGAGCCAGACCGGCCAGCCCTCTGACAACACCGCGCCAATACTGCGCGGGCCGCTGAAGAGCAGAACAAACATCAAGATGAACACCGATACCGTCACGCCGCGCCAAAACGCGATCACCATCGGATCGGCCGCAATGAGCTTGATGAACAATGCGTCAGGCACAACGAAAAGAACGCCGAGCGCGGTAATGATCAACCCTTTGAGATGTGTGCTCATGGTGCAGCCGTGGGCCGATTTATCGCCATTGTAAAGACCACCCAAGGCTTGCGAGGAATTGCTCTTGGGCTTTCCCGCCCCACATTGATAGGCAGAGACAGATCGATCTTGCCCGGGCAAAGAGAATGAACAGACAAAGCCACCCGCACGACCTGACCCAGGCCTCGACACAAACCGGTCTGTTACCGGGCTACATGCCGGGCTTTGGCAACGATTTTGAGACAGAGGCACTGCCGGGCGCTCTTCCGCAGGGACATAACAGTCCGCAAAAATGCGCCTATGGTCTTTATGGCGAGCAGCTGTCGGGCACAGCTTTTACCGCACCCAATCACCGCAATGAACGCACGTGGTGTTATCGCATTCGCCCTTCGGTGAAGCATTCGCACCGCTACGAACGGATCGACCTGCCATATTGGCAGAGCGCGCCCCGGATTGAGCAAGATATCGTATCGCTGGGCCAGTATCGCTGGGACCCTCTTCCGCATGGTGACACGCCTTTGACTTGGTTGACCGGCATGCGCACAATGACGACCGCAGGGGATGTAACCACACAGATCGGCATGGCCAGTCATGTCTTTCTGGTCACGGCATCGATGCAGAATCAGTATTTCTATTCCGCTGACAGCGAGCTCTTGGTCGTCCCGCAGGACGGGCGTTTGCGGTTTTGCACCGAGTTGGGCGTTATTGATCTGGCACCTCAGGAAATCGCGCTTTTACCGCGCGGTCTGGTCTATAGGGTCGAGGTTCTGGAAGGGCCCTGCCGCGGGTTTGTCTGTGAAAACTATGGGCCGGGCTTCGATCTGCCTGACCGTGGCCCGATCGGTGCCAATTGTCTGGCCAATCGGCGCGATTTCAAAACGCCGGTCGCCGCGTTTGAAGATCGCGAGGCGTCCTCCAGCGTGGTCATAAAATGGTGCGGTCAATTCCATGAAACCCGGATCGGGCATTCGCCCCTTGATGTGGTCGCCTGGCATGGCAATTATGCCCCGTGCAAATACGATCTCACCACGTTTTGCCCTGTGGGCGCGGTGCTCTTCGATCATCCGGACCCGTCTATCTATTCGGTTCTGAGCGCCCCTTCTGGCCTCGACGGCACGGCCAGTATCGACTTCGTTTTGTTCCGAGACCGCTGGAATGTGGCCGAGCATACCTTTCGCCCGCCCTGGTATCACAAGAACATCATGTCCGAGCTGATGGGTAACATTCATGGTCAGTACGACGCCAAGGAAAAGGGGTTTGTCCCCGGCGGCCTGAGCCTGCACAATATGATGCTGCCGCATGGCCCGGATCGAGACGCCTACGAGAAGGCGCGCAATTCAAATCTCGGTCCGGACAAGCTTGAAAACACGATGTCCTTTATGTTCGAGACACGCTTT
Source organism: Pseudomonadota bacterium (assembly GCA_039025595.1). Taxonomy (GTDB): domain Bacteria; phylum Pseudomonadota; class Alphaproteobacteria; order Rhodobacterales; family Rhodobacteraceae; genus Roseovarius. The sequence goes on from JBCCNY010000031.1 coordinate 10,378, forward strand.
CCCCAGCATCTCACACGCTTCGCCGCACAAGAAGCCCCACTTCAGGATGACTACATCGATTGCTGGGCGGATATCGAAAAGAAGTTCGACGGCACCCTGGAAGGGAAAGACTGAAGATGTCCGAAGCCACGGTCGAGCTGATCTTCTGGATCATTGTCTTCGTTGTCTTTTTCTATGGCTTTCGCTGGTTACAGCGCCGGAACAAAAAGGGTGACGACGAGTGAGACTTGCCAATCTGCGCGCGGTCGGTCCACACGTGGCCGGGCAGACGCGGCTCGTGCAGGTCAGCGCGGATCACACAACCTGTCGCGCCACCCACGCCCCGTCGCTTCAAGCAGCCCTAGATGAGGGTGGGCTCTCGGCAAAGGGGCCCGAAGAAACCTTCGACATCCGGGATTGCGCTGCACCATTGCCGCGCGCTTTCGGGTTCCTCGACGGCTCGGCGTATCTCAATCACGTTGAGCTGGTGCGCCGCGCGCGCGGAGCGGATATGCCCGAGCGCCTGCACCACGACCCGCTCATGTATCAGGGATGTTCCGTCTTTGATGATCCGACCGCGCCGATTACTGCGGACGCAAGCTGGGGCGCGGATTGCGAGGCCGAGATTGCCGTAATCACGAGCGCCGTACCCCGCGGCGTGTCGACCGAGGAAGCCGCAAGTCATGTGGCCCTCGTTATGCTGATCAACGATGTGAGCTTCCGCCATTTGATCGCTGATGAATTGGCCAAGGGGTTTGGCTTCGTTCAATCAAAACCCGCCAGCGCCTGTTCGCCTTTGGCGATTTCTCCCGATGACCTGCCGGGCTGGGACGGGCGCAAGCTGCACGGCACGCTCTGCGTCGATATCAACAAAAGGCCGCTCGGCCGCTTGCAAACCGGTCAGGATATGGCCTTCGATTTCGGCAATCTCATCGCCCATGCTGCCAAAACGCGCGATCTGCCAGCCGGTACAGTCATCGGCTCAGGGACCATATCAAACCGTGAACCGGATGGCGGACCAGGCAAGACCGTGATCCAAGGCGGTGCGGGCTACGCCTGCATCATCGAACAACGTATGGTCGAAACACGCGCAACCGGCACGCCTGTCACGCCCTTTCTTGAGCATGGCGACCGGGTGAAAATCTGGATGGAAGACGCCACCGGCCAACCGATTTTTGGCGCGATTGACCAACGGGTCGCAGCCCTAACATGAGCAAATTCGGTCCCTCTCACGCCGAGTTGCGCTTTCGCCTCATTGTGGGCCTTTTGGGCGTCGCCCTTACAATCGGTGCAGCGATCTACATTACCGCCACCTCCGGAGCGCATCTTGGCGAACTGCTCGTCTTCGGTCTCGGCTTCTTCGGGGGGACGGCCGTGTGGTCGGGCTGGAAACTGCGCGAACGGCACCGCCAATCGGACCCGCCAGATTAGCAGTTGCGCCTTTCAAGCCCTCACAAGATCGGTCCTATTGTCGCCATCACGTTTTGCCAGACCCGACGCCTGGGCGACCAGGACAAAACGTCCGAGAGGCTGATGGGGACGCTCTGAGACATGTAGTCCTGTTGTCGTACTTCTACCTCGCGCGTCACCGCCTCATCCTGCAGCAGGATGTTGTTTTCATAGTTCAGATCAAAACTACGCAGATCAAGGTTTGAAGATCCCAATAAAGTGACCAAACCGTCCATCGTGTAGGTCTTGGCATGCAGCAGACCAGCTTGAAACTCTCGAATCTTGCACCCGGCCTCGAGAAGACCACGGTAGTAGCTGCGGCTGGCCGCGGCCACCACCCAGCTGTCGTTTCGCGAAGGCAGGATCAGCGTGATATCAACGCCGCGATATGAGGCGGCACGCAGCGCTTCCATGAGGATAGCATCGGGGACAAAGTAAGGCGTTGAAATCGTGATCCTCTGGCGCGCGCAAGCAATGAGGCTTGCGAAAAGCTGCGGCGTGGCCCCTCGCCGCTCCGTCGGGCCATCGCCCACCACAACGGCCGGAAACCCGTCTTTCATACCGTCTGTCGCTTTTGGAAATGAAATCAGATCCTCACCGGTTCCGGCCATCCAATCGCTAATAAAAAGCAGCTGGTTCTGGACGACAACCGGACCTTTGATGCGCAACATGATATCGACCCAGGGGGCGAATTTCGGTTTCACCCTAAATTCCGGATCAGCAGAGTTTCGACTGCCGCAATACGTAATGTCCCCGTCGATCACAGTGATTTTCCGGTGGTTGCGCAGGTCAAGACGGCTGGTCAGGATTGTACGGATCGGGTTGCTGAGCGGTAGAGCCACGGCCATGTAAACGCCGGCCTCTTCCATTTTGCGCCACAGCGCAGAACCGACGAGAGAACGCGACCCGAGGCCGTCCGCCATGGCCCGGCATGTTACGCCCCGTGCCGTGGCCCGAATGAGCGCCTCGGCCAGCGCGGTGCCCGTCGCATCATCCAACCAGATGTAGAAGAGAACATGCACATGGTCTTGCGCGGCATCAATATCCGAAACCATAGTCTCAACCGTCTCCTGCGGCGATGCCATCAGCCGCGCCGTGTTGCCGGTGACCGGGCGAAACCCGTTTATCGACGCCGCATATTCAAAGGCAGGCCGGTAGAGCGGATCAATTGCTTCATTGATAGTGGCGGGATCTCCTTTGAGATCATCGGACGTCTTTTCAATTGCCTCAAAGATCTCGCTATAGCGATTGGAGGCCTTGTGCCCGATGTCGACCTCGCCAAAGAGAAAATAGATGACGATCCCCGCATAGGGCAGGATGACCAAAACGATGAACCAGGCGAGGCGCGCGGGCGGCGACAGATCCTCTCGCAAGAGGATGCGTATGGTGAAACCGATTACCAACAGAAAATTGCATATGGTCAGAAACGTCAGCATCGCGCGCGACTTGAACTGATTTCAAAATCCAGCACAACGGGCAAGTGGTCAGAAGCGCGATGAGCTTTCAACGATGTATGCACGCGGGCCTCGCCCGCTTCGACACCACCGAGCAGAATGAAACGGTCTAAAGCTGCGATGCGCCTGGTCGCGTGAAAGCTCAATCCAGGTGTGATGACGTCGTGCGGACCTACAGGCAGTTTACGACCCCAATGATTGAAATCCCCTGCGATGATGGTCGGGATATTCGCGTTAACCGCATGTGTGCACAGGGTTTGCAATTGCCGCCGACGCACACCAGAGGTCAGTGCCAGATGCGCGCCGATCACGCCAAGACTAATTGGTTCAAAAAAGGCGCCGATGGCCCCTCTTGGCTCATGCGCAGGTAGTCTGATGCATTCAGTCACCGGATTTGGCAACGCCTCTTCACGATAGAGAATGGCATTTCCGTGCCAGCCATGGCTCAGCCCTCCGGCCTGCACTTTGGACAGGCGCAGACCGTGTTCGGTTTCGAGGCGGTCAAGCGGCAGGACTCCAACCCGCTCACCGATACGCTTGTCCGCCTCTTGCAGGACAACAATGTCAGCTTCTAATTCTGCAATCACATCCACAATCCGATGCGGATCTCGTCGCCAATCCAAGCCGACTGCCTTTCGAATATTGTAGCTTGCAATCCGCATTCGGATTTCCGAGACCTTGCGCCTACGCGATCACCTGGTGAACTTCGATCACGTTGCCATCAGGGTCGTAAAAATAGATCTGGTGCCAGCCCTCGACCGCTGATTGGCCCCAATCAGAATAGGCCACGCCTTGTGCCTCCAGATGGCGCTTGAACGCCTCGATGTCGTCGCAGCGATAGGCCACGTGACCGTGGCTCACCGGATTGACGATCTGACCCGTGCGAAAGCCCGCATCGACATCCTTGCGCGCCACGTGCAGGTGCATGTTGCCATCGTCCAGAAAGGTCACGTCGCCGTCATAAACATCGGCATCGCCCCGCAATCCCGGAAGATCGGATGTGGCTGTCTCCAA
>JBCCNY010000032.1:0-14231 GCA_039025595.1 Pseudomonadota bacterium
GGCCATGTCACCAAGGAGGGTCAGATCGCAGGGCCCCGCGTCGTCGAACACATGGTCGACACGGTACTCTATTTCGAGGGCGAGCGTGGGCACCAGTTTCGCTTGCTGCGGGCGGTCAAGAACCGTTTTGGTCCCGCCGATGAAATCGGTGTTTTTGAGATGACAGGAACGGGGCTGGCGGAAGTTGGAAACCCTTCGGCTCTCTTTCTGTCGGGACGTGGGACGCCCTCGCCCGGCTCTGTAGTCTTTGCTGGAATTGAGGGCACGCGGCCTCTTTTAGTGGAAATGCAGGCGCTGGTGGCGCCTACTCCGCATGCCCAACCACGCCGAGCGGTAGTAGGCTGGGACAGCGCGCGGTTGGCGATGATCCTCGCCGTTCTGGAGGCTCGCTGCGGTATTCCGTTTACCGGGCTCGACGTTTACCTCAATGTCGCCGGCGGTATCCGTATCTCGGAACCAGCCGCCGACTTGGCCGTTGCCGCAGCCCTGCTGAGCGCGCGCGAGGATCACGCTTTGCCCGCAGAGTGTGTCCTTTTTGGCGAAATCAGCCTCTCTGGTGCCCTAAGACCGGTCTCTCAGACCGAAAACAGGTTGAAAGAAGCGGCGAAACTTGGTTTTTCATCAGCCATTCTGCCCTCGGGAGGCAAAGCGGGACGCGCGGCAGGGTTGTCCCTGAACCCAATGGACGATCTGACCGCACTGGTTGGAGAGGTCTTTGGCGCAGGGTAGACAGGACGTCCAAAAGAGGCGGCCAAACAGGCGAACGAGCAGGAACTAGACGGGCAAAGGCGGAAACGCGCATATGGAAGGTTTCACTATCATCGACGGCATCGTGGCGCTGGTCATTCTGCTCTCCGCCCTGCTTGCATATTCGCGCGGTCTGGTGCGCGAGGCGCTCGCCATCGGCGGCTGGATCGTGGCGGCGATTGTGGCCTATATGTTTGCGCCGCAAGTCGAACCTTTGGTCAAGGAAGTCCCTGTCATCAGCGATCTCATCGGCGACAATTGTGAGTTGGCGCTCATCGTTGGTGCTGGTGCTGTGTTTGCTGCAGCTTTGATTGTCATGTCACTGATAACGCCGGTGTTTTCTTCTGTCGTCCAGCGATCGGCCATGGGTGGTATCGACCAAGGCTTGGGTTTTCTGTTTGGTGTGGCTCGGGGTATTCTGCTCGTCGCGATTGCCTATTTCGTCTACGAAACGGTCGTCAGCGCCCAGGATATTCAAATCATCGATGACAGCAGGTCTGCGCGCGTCTTCGCGCAGCTTACGACCGAGGTTGAAGCCCGTGACCCAGAACGCGCTTTGGGCTGGGTCACGACCAAACTGGAAGAGCTGACGGCGGTCTGCGAACCAACCCTTTAGTCTGCGTCGCCATTCTGTTTTGCACAAGCGCCTCTCTTGTAAACGAGTGTGACCCGAGGCTTCGGTCGCAGACTTGCGAACTTCAGCAACCAAATAGGCGTGCCCCTCCTCTTCCCGTGCAGCGGTTGAAGTGGCTCTTGTGTAACCTCGCGTTCACAATGCGTATGCCAATCGACTACAGTATATGTTGCGCCACCGCGCATTCACGTGGTGCAGTAAAAGAGGAACTGAGATCTTTTTTTGGTGCAGGTCTAGCGTTGCGTCCGCGCGTACGGCGTATTCAGTTTTCTAGAGCGACCCGTGTACCGCCGTTTTGTTGCAGCTGGGTAGAGACGCGGACCCTTGGCCACCGAAAACGCGATAATGATCATTTCGGGGTTCTCTATCCACTTGCTTCAAAAAACGTTAAAACGACGGCTAGTTGGACCCGTTTGGAAACGAGGTGTTTTATGCGAGTACTGGTTCCACTGTTTGTTTTAGGCGCAGGGATGGCGAGCGCAGCGCCGGATTGCGCGGAGCCTATGGCGGCGCAAGCGATCGATGTCGCGACAAATGAACTGCCTGCGGAATTGGAATTGATCTCAGAGGACGAAGCTGCTGATGCAACGCCCAAGGGAGCCGTGAAAGTCTCTGCGCGACCTCGTTTGCGCCCCTGCAAGTTTAGCCAGATCGAACTCGGGCGCAAAAAGATGCGCGAGCGCGGGGCATTATGTGGCGATTGGACAATTATCGGCGAAAACCGTGATCCCTTTGGGGGAAAGTACAGGGGATGCGGTATTGCCGAACCAGTGGGGGTCCGCATGGTGTCTGATGTCTTGCTCAGCCAGTTGGCGTTAATGGATTGTCAAACGGCGGTCACACTGAAGACCTGGCTGGAAAACACCGCCAAACCGGCCTTTGCGGATCAGGGAGGCGGTTTGAAGGGCTTGCGTCTGTCCGGCCACTATGCGTGCAAGACAAAAAACAACAGACAGGGCGCAAGCCTTTCCGAACATGCGCGGGGTCGCGCGATCGATATTTCGTCCTTCATTTTAAGAGATGGTACGATAATCACAGTGCGCGACGGCTGGAAGGACGCAGAGACCAGCGATGTGATGCGCGAGCTTCACTCTGGAGCCTGCGGCTTATTCGGCACTGTCCTTGGCCCGGATGCAGATCAGTATCACGAGGGCCATTTTCATTTTGATACAGCGCGTCGCACCAATGGATCTTATTGCAGATAATGACACCTTCTTGAGCGCATTTGTGGCGATTGCCACATGCCGGTATCGACGGCTCCGCCACTTTGCGATTTTCGGTTGAGATACTCGCGAACCTCCGAGCGTTCGCTGGCGGATCTAGCGTTGTGGCGCATTGCCATGAATGATCCTCCCTAGCCCTGATTGCTCCCGGTTTCTTGAATTCAAAAACCGCTTCTTTATGGCGCATGCATCGTTTGCCATACTGAATGGTCTGGGGTCCGGGAACGGCGACACACCGCCACCGAGCGGGAGTTACTGCCGGGAATGCCATGATCTACGCCAACTACCAAGTCTCCAAAAGGGCAATAGCCGGGTCTAAATTTCGTCTTCCACGCCAAACCAAGTCGGTTCGCGTGCGATTTCACTGTGACACGGGAGAAGGCAAAGCGGTAGACTGCCAGCTTGGCTGGGCTGCAACATGGCAACGGTTCAACCACCCATAGTCGATAGGGTGCAGGACAGCGCGATTGCAACCGTACCTTCCATTCTTTTTTGAATAATGAGACGTCGGCACCGGCCCCCGCTTGCTGTGCTTTGCATCAAACGGCTGGTTTCAGACAACCGTTCTTTCGACAGCAGACAGTGTCGCGAGTCTCCCAGCTCTTGCGATGGTTTACGAACACCAACTGGCTCCCGTTTTGCGGGAATGAGTTTATGTGGTAAACTATACATTCGGAGCCGTTTATTTTGGCGCCGACTTTTATTTGAAAAGTACCTTTTTAGGAGAAAGATAATGACTGATAAGAGTCCTCTTTCCAGTAAACAATTGGCCCGCAGACGCGATAAATCCTTGTCCCCTGAGGGTTTGGAAACGCTTGTTCCGTTCGGCAATTTCGCGATGAATGCCGGGAGCGATCTGGTAATCCGGCGTGATCTTTTTGACGAGAATATCCTGCGTTTCTTTTGCCGCGTGGGCAAGGACGGGCTGCCACCAGTCAGGCGCCGTGAGGATATCAAAGCGGTGCAGCTCGACCCGAAGAGCATCGGTGAGACGCATCTGAAGGTGCGCGAGCTCGACGGCAATATCCCAGACGGCACAAAAGTAACCGTCAATCCGGAGCGGGCGGAACTGACCACGCAGCAGAAGGCGATCCTGCGCGATCTCGAACGCGGGGAGAAAACGGATGACGACCGGGGGGCCACGATCTTTGGATCCGACGACAGATACCTGTTTTTTGACCGCAGCTATCCGTGGCGTACCACGGGCCGCGTTCGCACGGCAGGCGGGACTTGTGCAGGCTGCACGATTGGCCCGCGTCTGGTGCTCACCGCAAGCCACTGCATAAATTGGTCGACTGATGGGACGTCCGCCGGTTGGATCACCTTTTCGCCCGGTTTCTACGACGGCGATCAGCCCTGGGGTGAGATTGCGGCGACCCAGATCATCTATTGGAACCCGGCTTTGGGGCTGCTCAGCGATCAGGAAACGGCCTTCGATTATGCTGTTCTCGTTATGGAGGAAGAGATTGGAAATGTCGTGGGCTATCCGGGATATCGGACCTATAACGACGACTGGAATGGTGGGGCCTTCTGGCAGATCATTGGCTATCCGGGCGATCTCTCGGGCGCGCAACGTCCCTCGTTCCAGGGAGATGCACCGATCTCGTCGGTGCAAGACCGCTCGCTCAATGGTCAGACCGGTTTTGTGATGGGACATTTCAACGATATCACGCCCGGCAATTCCGGTGGCCCCTGCTGGGGATGGTGGGCGGATGAACCGTGGCCGCGCGTTGTAGGTGTTGCCAGCACGATCGGCTCAACCGCCGTCGAGACGCCGACAGGCAGCACCAATGGGGACAACGAATTCGGAGGTGGCCCCGCGCTTTCATCCCTGATCTCCTGGGCGCGGTCCAACTTCCCGGCGTGACGCTGCTCGAGGGTCGGCATTCGGACTATGAGTGTCGACTCTCACTCCGGCATCAACGGACGCATTGCAGATCCTGACACAGGAGACGTCAAGTCAGAGCAAAAGCGCATCAATGCGCAAGCATACCTTTTGCACCGGTGAGTCCTGCTGCGAGGTGGGTGTCAGATACGCCGCAAACAGACCAAACGGCCCCTGCCATCGAAAACCTTCTTCGACTAACAGCGCTTCAAACCGCAAGCGGACTTTCTTGCAATCCGCGGCGAGAAACCATCGAGAGACCTAAGTCGCCAACATCGAGGGACGCGCGAGCGACAACTGTCGAAATCACCATTTCAAATCTGATTTGACCGTTGCACCTTTGGGTCGATCGCGCATTGTCTAGAGCGCTACGGGAGGGTCGTCGTGCAAACTATACCTGAAGATATCATGGGCGACGTCTGGCCGTCGTCGGAGCCTGGTCCTGATGGTTCAGACTACGGCAGCGTAGACTTTTCGCCCGGTGGACGCTTTCCGATCAGATCGACCCAATCCTTCAAACTCGTCTACACGGTCGGTGCGTTTGGATTGGACGATACCGGCGCCCTAAAAATCGTGAGTCGCTGGACAAGCGATGGTGGAGACGCCCAGTTCACCGATCCAGCCGCGATCAACTACGTCACCGCGCGTGCCTCAAACGGGGTGGCGCTCGAATTGTATGCCGAGCGATATCCCCATCAGCGGCCCTGGTACAACGGGATAAGGATCACCGTGAAACGCGGTCATATGAGCCCGGGCGACACGATCACCATCATATTGGGTGACCAAAGCGCGGGTTCGCCGGGTTGGCGTCTGCAGACGTTCTGTGAATCTGCCTTTGAGTTTCAGGTGCTTGCCGATGTGTGCGCGACGGGTGTGTTTTTGCCCATCGCTTCGCATTCAATTGAAATCATCGCTGGACCGGTCGAAAAATGGGTCGTCATCGTACCGACCCTGCGTCGTACAGATGAGCCCTTCGATATAGGTATCCGAGGGGAAGATGAGTGGGGCAATGCCTCCGATCAAACCCCCTCCGGTCTGAGCATCGTAGCTAGCAAAGATATTGAAGAGTTTCCGCGCCCCGTGGTGTTTGAAGCTGGTGCGCGCGGGGCTCGTCTGAAGAACTTGCGTATCAGTGAGAAAGGCACCTATCGCTTTTCTTTAGTAGATCCGGAAGGAAATGTTCTCTCCATTTCCAACCCGGTTGTTGTCAAAGAACACGGCCCCGCGGCCTATTGGGGGGATCTGCATGGGCAAAGCGGCGAAACAGTCGGGATCAACCCGATGCGCGAATATCTCGAATTTGCCCGCGATGTCGCTTTTCTCGACGTGACGTCGCATCAGGCCAATGACTTCCAGGTGACCAACGCGTTCTGGCAACAGATCAACACGCTGACGGCGGAGTTTAACCAAGACGGACAGTTTACGGTATTTCCAGGTTACGAATGGTCCGGAAACACGCCGGTTGGCGGAGACCACAACGTGTTCTTCGCTAGGGAAGGCTGCCGGATCCACCGCTCGTCGCATGCCTTGTTGGAGGATCGATCGGATATCGACACGGATGCAAACACGCTGAGCGACCTCTTTGACGCGCTCGAGGGGGAGAATTGCGTGCTTTTTGCGCATGTGGGGGGGCGCCCGGCCGATATCTCCTACGCCGAAGATCCTACATTGCGCACTGCGGTTGAGGTGCATTCGGACTGGGGCACGTTCGAATGGATCATTAGCGATGCGTTCGACTTGGGTTACCGTGTCGGTATTGTCTGTAACAGCGACGGACATAAGGGCGCGCCCGGCGCGTGCTATCCCGGCGCGTCGGAGTTTGGCGCCTATAGCGGATTGACCTGCTTTCTTGCCAATGAGCTGTCTCGCGAGGGGGTTTTTAAGGCGCTGCGCAAGCGCAGGCATTATGGAACAACCGGATGTCGCATGCATCTGGAGGTGAGCGCGCATCTTGGCGAGGATGGTGGTGTTTTTCCGACCGACCCGAGACTTGAAGAGGTCGATCCCGCGCCCTCTGCGATTGCGCAAATGGGCGATATCGCCTGCACAAAAGCGGATCATGTGGATCTTTCTCTCTTTATGGAAACACCAACGCCGATTGAGCGGGTCGACATCCTACGAGGCATGCAAAACGTCCAAACTTTGCGCCCCTACACGCCCGATGCTGCCGGTCGGCTCAGAGTGATCTGGCAAGGCGCCGAGTATCGCGGGCGTGGGCGCACAACGCCCTGGCGCGGCAGGATCAAATTCGACGAAGCTTGCGTCGAGGACATGCGAGCGATCAACAACTGGAACCTCGACCGGCCAACCACCCTGAACAACGCCCAAACCATTGCGTTTGATACCGTCACCACCGGCAATTTTGGTGGAGTAGATATCTGGCTAAATGCAAATAAAGGACGGGTATTTGTCGAAACAACCCTCGTTTCTGGTACATTCGACTTGGCCGACATTACCGACGAAGACACCGTTTTGGATGCGGGCGGTCTTGACCGAAAGCTCCGTTTGTTTCGGCTGCCCGAAGGCATGACATGCTGCCGCCTCGCTGAAACCGTCTCGATCCCTCTGCAACCCGGACAGGATAATCCTCTGTGGGTCAGAGTTGTGACAGAGGATGGATTTGTCGCGTGGTCCAGCCCAATCTACATTGCCCGTTGAGGAGCACATCGTATGAGACGTCCAACCTCGGTTCCGTTATCATCTACGCAGGCATTGTTTTAACAACAGCACATCTTTGTTCACAATGCTCAGGTCATTTGACTAATTCGGCACTGCCTGAAGTGTCTCAGACACAAGCATGGCAAGCTTCTTACTACTTTCGCGCATTTCCGCTCTGAACAATTGAAGCTGAGGCTCTAGTCTTGCTTGGCTTCCCAGCAGAACTCCAAACACTTCCGGTATAATGCCATGCAGAGAAGAGCATACCGTTGCTTTCTGAACAGTTTATCGACTGTGAGATGACAACAAAGAAAAATAGCAATAAACAAATCGTGCCAGGTGGTTCGCCGCTCAGCTTCGGTAAGCTAAAGAGAACCGCGGACCATCTCAATGGACGGAAAAAAAGAACAAGAAAAATCTGTCCTGGTTGCGTTTGCCGATGAGCAGGCAAGATTGCTGGGATATCTTTCGAAAGAGGTTCGGTCTCGCGATACAGCAGAAGAACTGGTTCAAGAGGCTTGGATCAAAGTGGCCCGCAACGCCAAAGAGGCTTCAGCTGCACCTAAACCTTACATCTGGCGAATAGCAAAAACACTGATCATTGATCACTTTCGCTCTGAAAAGCGCTGCTTAAACCAGTATGAGATTTCAGAGATTTTTGATACTGCCACCCAGATCACTGCGGAAGATATTGTAAGTGCGCGTGATGATTTGAGAGCGCTTGAGCGGGCGATTGCCGAGTTGCCTAAGCGTCGAAAGGAGATTTTCTCCGCATCAAGGCTGGTTGGCGAGAAACATCAGTCAATTGCAAAGCGTTTTGGCGTCACGGTGCGGACCGTTGAAATGGAGGTCAAAAAAGCTCTGGAGCATTGCAACCACAGACTTGGTAGGTCTGATGATCGTTGATTTCGCATTTGGTGTCTGTTCACGTCATTAGTAGTGCAATGTTCGAACTTAGATGAATAACAGGTCATCGCGTGGAACCAACCGAAACAGGCAGGATCGATAGCGAAGCGCGCGATTGGGTCGTGCTCTTGTCGAGCGGTGAAGCCACAAAAGCCGATGCGGAAGCCCTAGAGAAATGGCGCATGCAATCCCGTGAACACGAGCTCGCTTTTCGGGAAGCTGTTCGAGTTTGGCGGCTTTCCGGCGCGGTGCTTGAACAGCCTGAAACACGAAAGCGAATATCGCGGCGTAGAGCTATTGGAACAATGGTGAGCGCAGCGGGAATTGCCGGTAGCGCACAAATTGCCAGCGCATTGGGGTACATTCCGACTTGGCGTGCGCTTCTATCGGATTATGCGACCACGACAGGGCAAGTCGCGCTGATCGAATTCAACAATAGCGTATCGGCGCTACTAGACGGCGCGTCCGCAATATCAGTTGAATTAAGCGAAAAAGGCGTTGCGGTTACGCTGACGCAAGGCGCTGTTCTTTTGAAAACGAAACGAAATCCGGACGGGGCCGAGTATCGTGCTCGCGTCAATGGCACTGTAGTTTTTGTCTCATCCGAAAGTAGTGTGGAGCTGGTAGAGCGGCGAGACGGCTTCAGCATCGGGTGCCTTTCTGGCGGTGCCAAAATTGGGCCGGACAGCTCTTTCGCCTTGAGTGCAGGGGAACAATTCACACAAACAGGGGGTCAAAAACCTGACATACGTCGCGTCTCAAAGGAAAACATAGCGGGTTGGCGTAACGGAAAAATCGTTTTTCAGGACACCCGCCTCATTGATGTCGTGTATGACCTAAATCGCCACAGGAAGGGTCGTTTTGCTTTGGCAAGTAACCAGCTCGCAGAGCGCCGCGTGAGCGGCTCCATATCCCTGACGGACTCCACGCAAATGGAAAAGACACTGTCGGTTGGTCTGGGACTGCGCTCGACGCCGGGAATCGGCGGTTTTGTTATCCTCTACTGAACTTTTTTTTCGCATTTGCCTTCTTTGAGCGTTCTCAGAGTGAACACTTCGGGCGCAAGACGCCTTCAAAGCGGAACTCGGTGGAACACGCAAATGCCAATAAGCCAACGACGCAAAGCGAGCGCGCTTGCATTTCTCTTAGTAGTTTCAGCGCCTGGTGCAGCGAAGGCTGAGGTCAACGAATTTCAGATCAGGCCGGGCCCGATAGATTCGGCTTTGTCTGAATTTGGCGCTGTTTCCGGCATCGAGTTGATCTACGACAGCAGTTTGACATCAGGCCTTACAAGCAAGGGTGTGTCAGGGTTTTTGGATGCCGAAGCGGCTTTAGAAACGCTGCTAGAGGAGTCTGGCCTTTCATATGTAATTGAGGAGCAGACCGCGCGCCTTTATCACGATGTGGTCTCCCAGAATTCAGTAGATGAAGAAACCTTCGATCTCGGTACGATTAAAGTTACTGGCGAACTCATTGAACGTGATGTGCAGAAGAGTCGAACGAGTGCGGTGGTTATTCAGGGCGAAGACATTGAGACAGGTATAGTGACCGACTTCGGTCAAATCACAGAAAAGATCCCCGGCGTAACCGTTTCCGACCGGTTCGCTGACGAGTTTTCGATCCGCGGGATTGCCGAGCGTCCTTCAGGGGGAAACGCTCGAACGGTCAATGTTCAGGTTGACGGGGCAAGTTTTGGTGTGCCCGGGAGAGTTGGCTCCACAGACTTTTCCACTTTTGACCTCGAGCAGGTAGAGATTTTGAGAGGACCTCAATCGACGCAAACAGGGCGCAACGCGCTTGCTGGAGCCGTCATAGTTCGGTCCCGCGACCCCGAATACGTGCAGGAAACTCGCGTGCGGCTGGCCTATGGCTCGTTGGATACAGCGCAAGCGGCAATAGCCTTTAATACACCTTTGATCGACGACACCTTAGCCCTTCGCTTCACTTTGGACCGGATGTTGACGGATGGTGAAATTTCAAATCCAACGCTTGGCATTGATAATTATGACAGTGCACAGAAAACAACCGCGAGGCTTGGTTTGCGGTGGGATCCTACAGACCAGTTCTCCGCAGTGCTGAAGTATACGTATTATGATAACACAACAGGTTTCGGGCAAGTCCTACGCGATGAGTTACCTAACAGGATCATCGATTATGACGTGCGCGAACGAGATGACGTACAGTTTAACAGCGTAAATCTCCAGTTTTCATACGATTTCAATAACTCGGTTCGACTGGAATCAAGCACCAGCTTTTCTCATGCGGATATTGATTTCTTAACCGATTTAGATATGAGTTCGGCACCTGTCGGGGCTCTCTTTATTGACGAGACCAGCGAGGTTTTTGAGCAAGAACTCAAGCTTCGCTATCAAACGGGTACGACATATGCCGTCGTTGGCCTATACTACTACAATGAGACGCGACGGCAGTCGAACACAACACCAGCTTTCTCCGGCGCCGAGAACATAATCAACTTTGACACTGAGAACTACGCCATTTTTGGTGAAATCGAACATGAATTCACACCTCAATGGTCAGTCATAGCTGGCGCGCGGTACGATGTGGAGGAAGGGGGAACATTTTCCCAAGTCCTCATGCCGCCCGGCACTGAAACCAACTTCAGTTTTGAGGCGTTTCTGCCAAAGTTGGGCGTCGTTTACTCATTCAGACAGAACACTAGTCTCGGCCTTACCTATCAACGTGGCTATCGTGCCGGTGGACAGCGTTTCAACATTTTCACCGCCGAAGGCATTAGCTTTGACCCGGAGTTCACGAATAACTACGAGCTGTCGTTTAGGTCTGAATTCTACGAGGGCAGTCTCATAGTAAATGCAAATGCGTTCTATACCGAGTGGACTGATCAGCAGGTAACTGTTGCTGGACCATCAGGTAATCCGCAAGATGTATTCACTGCTAACGCTGGAGAATCTGAACTCTTTGGCTTTGAGCTTGACGTTCGGGGCCAGCCTTCAAATCAGCTCTCACTGTACGGAGGTGTGGCTTATGTTCACACAGAATACAAAGACTTCCTTCTTACACCGACGACACAGTTGGCTGGAAATGCATTCCCGTTCGCCCCTGAATGGACGGCATCTGTAGGTGGACAATACGACTTTGACAACGACTGGTTTATCAGCGGTTCGATCAGCTATACCGATGGTGCGTTTGGCGATCCGGGAAATAATGCTGCTTTCAGAACAGATGCACGCACATTAGTTGATTTGCAGGTGGGTTTGCGACGCGATAGGTGGACCGCTTACGTTTTCGCAACAAATCTATTTGACGAGGAATATGTCACTTTCAATGGTAACGCCCGATCAAATCTTGCGAATCCTGGAGATGGACGCCGAATAGGCGTGGTTTTTGAAAGCACGTTCTGACACGTCCAGCGGCACCGGCGGGCGCTTAGCAATACATGTATTGGGATGGGAGGGGTACGATTGCAGTAACGCAACGGAGGTTACGCTCCGGAACGCATGACGTTCGGTCCCTTCGTATGGCAGATGTCGCAACAGACTTGTCGCCCGACACTGTGCGGACAAAGCGGCCGCTAGTCTTCAAGCGCGGAATGGCTGGAAGTGGTTCCGAAGCAGTCATTGGCGCATTTTTTTAAAACGCGACAACTTCGCCGCGCGTTTCCTACACAAACGTCCTTCAAAACTGTAATCCGCCGCCCACTTCTACTGTGGTTGCGGAGAGCCCGGAAATTTCGGTTCAGTCCCGCGGCGGCGGTGGACCGCGACGGATGGCCGTCGTTACATCACGCACCTCTCCCGCTTCGCCCGCGGAGCATCCTACCTGCGCTGTTAGACAGCCAAGGTTCTGGTTCATACCCGGCGCACCGGCGTGCTAATGATACCCCAACTCTTCGGAAGAATGGCCGAAACAGGTATCCAGACCTTCACTGCCATCTGGGCCTTCCAGATGGTTGGAGGGCCTTGACGCCTTGAATGGATTCACTGTTGCGGCGGCTGCAGTTGGGCGGCGCAGGTACCCAAGAGTCTTTAAACAAGACTTGCTGCAATCTTGCTAGAGGATTGCTGATACTAACAATACAGCTAAAAGCCCGGTGATTGGCCCAATGACAGCGACCATGAAAATGTCAAAGTAACTCTTCACATGTGTGAGGCCGCAAATAGCCAAAAGCGTGATTACTGCCCCATTATGCGGTAGAACGTCAAACCCACCTGAGGATAAGGCCGCAACGCGGTGAAGGAGTTCAGGAGAAATTCCAGCTTCTTCAGCCATCTCGAGATAGGTTGCTCCCAACGCTTCTAGCGCAATGCTCATACCGCCAGATGCTGAACCAGTAACGCCAGCTAGAATATTCACCGCAATTGCCTCGGAAATCAGTGGGTTTCCGGGCGAGATATCAACCACCGTATCTCTCAGAATGACAAACGCGGCAAGCGAGGCAATGACAGTGCCGTAACCGACTTCGCTTGATGTATTAAAAATCGGAAGAAATGATGACGCAACGCCTTCTTTTACGGACGAGTTAACGTTTTCTATTCGACGCCAGTTGAGCCCGATTGCGACAAGTATTGCGAAAACAAGGCCGATTATCAGAGACCAGATACCCCTCACAGTATCGAGCGTAACACTCCCATATTCATCCTCTGCGAGGTAGGATGTATCCAACAACGGCAGCAAAACCCTTGAAGAAATCAAGTTCACCAGGATTACGACTAGGATCGGCGCGGCTGCCACCCAAAGATTAGGCAAACTTTCTTGAGTAGTATCTACTTCACCGGCCGAGAATTCGTCTTCTTCATCATAGCCTTCACCTCGCGCCGCCGCTTGCCTCATGCGGAAGTTCAGCCAAGTCATCCCAAAAGTTAAAATTATGATCGCTGCCATGATGCCGTAGCCAGGTGCAGCAAAGCTATCAGTTCCAAAGTATGGAGCCGGTATTGCATTCTGGATTTGCGGAGAACCCGGCAAAGCGGTCATTGTGAAAGTGAAGGCACCCAAGGCGATTGTTGCGGGCACCAATCTCTTTGGCGTGCGTGACTTAAAGAACATAGCGGCTGCAACTGGGTAGACGGCAAAGGCAACGACAAAAAGTGACACACCTCCGTAGGTTAGAACCGCACAGGCGCCCACGACTGCAAGCGCGGATCGCTTTGCTCCCAGCTTTTCAATAATCCCGTTTGCTATTGCTGTGGCGCTGCCAGTGTCCTGCATCACCTTGCCAAAAATTGCGCCGAGCAGAAACAGAGGAAAGAAGCGCACCAGATACTCCCCAAGAGCAGGTAAAAAAACCTGTGTGTAGGTGCCGAGGATGGGTCCGCCGTCATTTAAAACTACAGCCAAAACAGCCAGAATCGGCGCAAGTAAGATCACGCTGACGCCGCGATAGGCATAGTAAATCAACAGCGTTAGTGAGAGCAAAATCCCAAACATGGGGCCTCCACGCATTCATCGTTCTGTTGATGTCGATATGTTTTCCCGTTCTTAATTCGGCGACAAGTCACGGTCTTTATCATTGCAGTATTTTGATCTGCTTTATGCCTTTTCTGCCCAAACTGTAGGCATTAAACTGCTTCTGGATACCCTTCTTTAAATGAAACCGGAAATCAGTGCCGCAGCCCGGAACAGAATCGGTTAGCTTCATGTTCACATCCAAACGAAGACTGCCGATGTGACAGAGAAAAACAAAACGAAGGGAAAAGTGAAAGTTGATATTGCCCTACAGGGTGGTGGGTCGCATGGGGCCTTTACTTGGGGCGTTTTAGACAGACTACTAGAAGAGAAGTGGATTCAGATAGATGGCGTCAGCGGAACTAGCGCTGGTGCAATGAACGCTGTTTGTTTGGTGCAGGGACTGGCGCAAGAAGGACCTGATCAAGTTCGCGCTCTACTCCGTTTGTTCTGGGAAAGAGTATCGAAGGCTGCCGCGTTCAGTCCTCTGCAGCGCACTTTGGTGGATCGAATGATGGCTGGCTGGCGACTCGATCATTCGCCAATTTATGCTTGGACTGAAGTATTTTCGACATTCTTTTCACCTTACGACTTTAATCCGCTTGGCTTGAATCCTTTAAAGCGAATTGTTGAAGACACATTTGATTTTTCAATAGTAAACTCTGCTTCGGCACCGCGCCTTTTTCAGTCCGCAACGAATGTAAAAAGAGGACGTTTAAAGCTATTCAGGCAGCCGAATATTTCAGCAGAAACA
>JBCCNY010000033.1:0-13865 GCA_039025595.1 Pseudomonadota bacterium
AGCCCTTGCCACGCCGAAACGAGCGCCGGGTCGGCATCAGGCCCGCAGCAGAGCCAAACCGGCACGTCTCGCGCTGTTCGCGCGAGGTTGGAACTCAGTGGAAGGTCCAATCGACGCGAAACGACAATCCGATCCGGCTGATGACTGATCCCGAGATCTCGAATGGTCAACATCGGATCGTCGGCGCGCGCTGTTCCAGCCCCAACCATAACCGCATCGTGGCGCGCGCGCAGTGCATGCACCGTGCGACGGGCCGATGGACCCGTTATCCACTGGCTATGGCCGCTCGCTGTGGCGATACGTCCGTCAAGAGACAGCGCCAGTTTCAGCGTGATCTGCGGTCGACCCTTTTCATGCCGGCTCAAGAAGCCCCCGAGCACCTCAGCCGCCTCGTCCTGCATCAAACCGCTATCAACCTCGACCCCTGCCGCGCGCAGAATGTCAAAGCCTTGCCCGTCGACCCTTGGGTCAGGATCTTGCAAAGCAGCAACCACCCGCACCACGCCAGCTGTCACCAGCGCTTCGGCACAGGGTGGGGTCTTGCCGTAATGGGCGCATGGTTCGAGCGAAACATAGGCCGTTGCGCCTCGTGCTGCAGCACCTGCACGCGCAAGCGCCTGTTGCTCTGCATGTGGCCTGCCGCTGGGCTGGGTCGCGCCGCGCCCGACGATGCGACCGTCTCGCACCAAAACGCAACCTACAGCGGGGTTGGGCCAAGTGCGACCAAGTCCGCGGCGCGACAGCGCGATAGCCAGGCTCAGAAACCGCTTATCCGCCGGATCCACGGATCAATCACGTGTCTTCGGCCGATGCATTGGGACGCAATTCGCTTACGAAGCGGTCAAAATCATCAGCAGCCTGGAAATTTTTGTAGACGCTGGCAAAGCGCACATACGCAACGGTGTCGATCCGGGCGAGGCTTTCCATCACGATTTCACCCACCGTCTTCGACGGGATATCCGTATCGCCAAGCGATTCGAGACGCCGCACAATCCCGGAGATCATCTGTTCCACTCTCTCGGGCTCGACCGGGCGTTTCTGGAGGGCGATCCGGATCGAGCGTTCCAGCTTGTCACGGTCAAAGTCCTCGCGGCGCCCGTTGGATTTAACGACAACAAGATCGCGCAGCTGAACCCTCTCGTACGTGGTGAAACGTCCACCACAAGCAGGGCAAAACCGCCGCCTGCGGATGGAAACGTGATCTTCCGCGGGTCGCGAGTCTTTCACTTGGGTGTCGATGTTTCCGCAAAACGGGCAGCGCATGCGCCTGCATCCTTCCTATTCCACCTCGGCTTTTGATGGGTCTCGCGCCCATTGTTCCACATTGACTATAGGCGAGCCTCAAGGTTTTGGGTAGAGGTATAATTCAGCCGCTGTATCTTGCGGCCCACACAAGTCAGAGCAAAGATTGACAAGCCAAATCGGCACTGTCACACAGCCCGAAAAGCTGCAGGCCCAAACGACGCGGGGTAGTGAATTCCTTGTCCGAGACCGAAGACCTCTACATCGAGCTCCTCAAAAAAACGCTGTCTTTTAGCCTTTGGCCCGAGCCGCCCGTGCCGCTGGGCATTTTTGGGCTGGGCCGTAACGCGCGATCGCGCAAAGTAGCCCGATCGCTCAACGCACTTTTGGCGAAGCGCGGATTGATGCTGGCGGAAGTGCCAAACTACTCCGCCAAAGCCCGCGCCGGAGGTGAGGTCTGGCCGGGTTACGCCGATACTATGGTGGGCCGATTCCGGTTGGATAATCTTGAAACCTGTATCCGGACCGTTGTGGCCGACGGGGTTCCCGGAGATTTTATAGAAACAGGTGTTTGGCGGGGCGGATCTTGCATTCTGATGCGCGGTATATTGAAGGCGCTCGGCGAGACGGACCGCCGTATCTTTGTGGCCGACAGTTTCGAGGGCCTTCCACCACCGGAGCCTGACAAACATCCGGCTGATAAAGGTGATGTGCTCTTTGACTATGATTTCCTTGCGGTTTCGGAAGATCAGGTCCGGCACAATTTCGAGCGCTACGGGCTACTCGATGATCAAGTCGTTTTCATCAAAGGCTTTTTTGCCGACAGCCTGCCCAAGGCGCCGATAGAAAAGCTGGCCATCCTGCGTCTTGATGGTGACATGTACAGCTCGACGATCGATGCACTGAATGCGCTTTACCACAAACTTTCGCCCGGTGGTTTTTGCATCGTGGACGATTACGGGCTGCCGACCTGCGAGGCCGCAATTCAGGATTTTCGCAAAGACCATGGGATCACCGAAGAGCTGATCGATATCGACAATTTCGGAAAATACTGGCGTAAAGCGGGTTAAGCTCTCAGATTAAATGCGCCACGACACCGCGATCGTGAGGCGCTGTGCGGTGTTCGACCAAATAAATGCCTTGCCAGGTGCCCAATTGCAGATGCCCTGCATTCACAGGGATCGAAAGACTCACCGGCATCATAACCGCTTTGATATGGGCTGGCATATCATCCGGTCCTTCCTGCCTATGGGTGATAAAATCCATCGAAGGATCATCGGAGAAAGGGACAAGCCGTTCGAAATAGGCTTTGAGATCTCGCTGCACCGCCGGATCTGCGTTTTCCTGGATCAGCAGGGACGCTGAGGTGTGCCGAATGAAGAGCGTCAGCAGCCCATCTCCAGCGCCTTGTGTGGCCACCCATCCCGTGACTTCGCGGGTGATCTCGTAAAGCCCCTGTCCATGCGTCGAGACGGTGAAATTCGTTTGTGTCATACCCGGAGTAAAGGATCTGGCGCTGGCACGTTCAAGCGCCTTTGAGGCCGAGTACCAAACGAAGTCGGACGACACCGGGTACGCAACACGCAAGAGACTTGTCGACACGGCGCCATCGGGTGAGTGTTAAGCATGACGCAATCGAACCGGGTCGGTGCAACGCAAACCGATCCAAATCACATCAGCAACAAAGGCAAAAACGGACATGGCAAAGAAAACGCTATTCATCACCGGCGCATCTACCGGGATCGGCGCGCAGACCGCGCGCGCCGCCATCAAAGCGGGGTGGAATGTCGGGCTTTTCGCCCGCTCAGAGGACAAACTGGTCAAGCTTGCAGCGGATCTCGGGGATGCCGCGCTTGTTTTGTCCGGCGATGCAACCTCTTTGCCAGACCAGGAAAAAGCCGCCTCTGCCACCGCCGAGCGTTTTGGCGGGATCGATGCCGCCTTCGCAAATGCGGGCACGGGCCTCGATACGCCTGGTATCCTGGAAGGTGATCCCGCTGAATGGCAATCGATGATCAATCTCAACTGCATGGGCGTGCTCTACACCGCGCGGGTCTCTTACCCCTATCTCAAGGCGTCCAAAGGCACGCTGGTCTTGACCGGGTCAGCGGCCGGGCGCAATCACATCACCGGGTCGATTTACGGCGCGACGAAGTGGTTCGTCCACGGTCTGGCGGGCAATCTGGCGAGTGACATGCGCGCTTGGGGCGGGCGCTGTTCGGTTATTGCCCCGGGCATGGTCGACACGCCGTTCTTTGACGAAGCCAAACCCGATAAACTGCGGGTCGAAGATGTGGCTGACGCCGTGATGCACGCAATAAACGCCCCGGACCGGGCGGCCATACGCGAGATTTACCTGCAACCGCAGTTCTAGGCTTCCAAACTTGATATTCCATCAACAGAATAACGCCAGGTTTCCGGTTTCGATCACCGCGAAAAAAGCGGCGTCGAAGCGCGCTTCCAAACCTAAAACACAGGCAATACACACAAAGAAAGCTTCAAGCTATCGTCAAAAAAAGTGCCAAGCGGCTCTATACTCGTCCATCCAGCCTTCGGTGTATTGAGGCTTCTCATTCGTATAAATACTTGAGTTGTCCGGTCTTATACGCCGCATCTTATTAGTCTGGCTTCGCTGCTGCCCCTAAACCCAGGATTTCTCGCCCACGCCGCGTGAGTTTCCCGGACGGCTCGAGCTACTGCATTGGCAGGCATAACGAAGTAAGCTGGCGCCTCTCCTTGCGGAGTAGAAAGGTCCACAAACACGTAGAACAGTTTGTCGCCGGTGATGCTTTCGTGTTTCTCGCTCATGTGCCATCCGCGGTCGCCACCTTTTGACGCGCGAGTTTTGACCTGAACCGAAAAAAGTTGCTGGCCTGATCGGTCAGCAATCAAAATGTCCATATTTGGCGCGCCCTGAGGAGCAAGGGCCGCGATGTGTCCGCGACGGAGCAATTCACCCATTACGAAGTGTTCGCCAGCAGCACCGGTAACGGCCGTGCCGGTTTTCGTCGCGCACACTTTCCAGCTTACTGGTCGAGGAAACTACGTAGTTTTCTGCTACGGCTGGGATGCTTCAGCTTTCGTAGGGCTTTCGCCTCAATCTGCCGGATCCGTTCCCGGGTCACGCTGAATTGCTGACCGACCTCTTCCAGCGTGTGGTCGGTGTTCATCCCGATCCCAAACCGCATGCGCAACACACGCTCTTCGCGCGGCGTGAGCGAGGACAGAACGCGCGTGGTCGTATCTTTCAGGTTATCCTGAATGGCGCTATCGAGCGGCAGGATCACATTCTTGTCTTCGATAAAGTCGCCAAGTTGGCTGTCTTCTTCATCACCAATCGGCGTCTCGAGGCTGATCGGTTCCTTGGCGATCTTCATCACCTTGCGGACTTTTTCGAGCGGCATTTGCAACTTCTCTGCCAGCTCTTCAGGCGTGGGTTCGCGACCGATCTCGTGCAGCATCTGGCGTCCGGTCCGAACCAGTTTGTTGATCGTTTCGATCATGTGCACCGGAATACGAATCGTGCGCGCCTGATCTGCAATCGAGCGCGTGATCGCCTGGCGGATCCACCACGTTGCGTAGGTCGAAAACTTGTAGCCGCGGCGATATTCAAACTTATCCACAGCCTTCATCAGACCTATGTTGCCTTCCTGAATAAGATCAAGGAATTGCAGACCGCGGTTGGTGTATTTCTTGGCGATTGAAATGACCAAGCGCAGGTTGGCCTCGACCATTTCCTTCTTAGCTTGGCGGGCCTCTTTTTCGCCCTTCTGGACCTGGCTGACGATGCGGCGAAATTCTGGAATATCGAGGCCGACATACTGACCCACTTGGGCCATGTCGGCGCGCAATTCATCGACCTTTTCCGGCGCGCGTTCCATGAACATCTTCCAACCGCGCCCGTCCTTTTTCGACATGTCCTCGAGCCAGTTGGGATCGAGCTCGCGGCCGCGATAGGCCTCGACAAACTCTCTGCGGTTGATCCGAGCCTGATCGGCCAGCTTCACCATCGCCGAGTCAATCGACATGATCCGGCGGTTGATGCCATAGAGCTGATCAATCAACGCTTCGATACGGTTGTTGTGAAGATGCAATTCATTGACAAGCAGAACGATTTCTGCACGCAATTGCTGATACTTCTCCTCCTGAGCCTCGCTGAAAGATCCGTCTTCATTCAACGTAGCGGAGATCCGGCTATCCTGCATCTCTGACAGGTTTTCATAATCATCAGCGATCCGGTCCAGCGTTTCGAGAACGCGTGGTTTGAGCGCGGCCTCCATTGCGGCGAGGCTCATATTCGCCTGATCGTCATCCTCTTCATCGTCGTCGCGAGCGATCGGATTGCCATCGGCATCAAGCTCGGGTTCGCTCTCGGCTTCTGACTTGACGCTTGGGGCGGTGGACATATTCGCTGGCTCGACCACCGGTTCTTCGGAATCACCCATCTGGTTGCCGAAGGTCGTCTCCAGATCGATCACATCGCGCAAGAGAATGTCTTCACCCAGCAATTCATCGCGCCAAATGGTGATCGCCTGAAAGGTCAGAGGGCTTTCACAAAGCCCCGCGATCATCGTATTCCGGCCCGCTTCGATCCGCTTGGCGATTGCAATCTCACCCTCGCGGCTGAGCAACTCGACACTGCCCATCTCGCGAAGATACATTCGCACTGGATCATCGGTGCGGTCGAGCTTTTCTTCTTTGCCGGAGCCAAGTGTGATCTCGCCTCGACGACCGATCTCGGCCACGGCGGTCGATTTCTGCTCTTCCTCTTCGACCTCCTCATCCTCGATGATGTTGATCCCCATCTCCGAGAGCATGGACATCACATCCTCGATCTGCTCGCTCGACACCTGATCGGGCGGAAGAACTTTGTTGAGCTGGTCATAGGTGATGAAGCCCTTCTCCCGGGCCTCTCCGATCATCTTTTTAACCGCCGCCTGGCTCATATCGAGTGAGATTTCGGCTTCCTGGTCTTCCGGCTTGTCGTCTTCGGTGTCTTTAGCAGCCATTCAGCTCTCCCGCTCAAACTCCGGTGGATGATTCGCAGTGACCGAATCAATAGTGCTTAAAAGTGATTCGCAAACCCTGTCGGGCCAATTTTGTCATATTTGCCTAGGGAGCGTTACCCATCCGCCCCTTTGGAAAACCCAATCTTGTTAAGAAGCGCATCCAGTCTGTCTCTTTCCTCGCGATTAACCGCAGCCCCGTTTGCGCCACGCTCGTATTCTGTTGTGTCATCCACCTGCCCGATGAAGGCATTATTTTTTGCCTGCGCCGCTTCGGACAATCGCCACGTGACAGTCTCATCTGGTCGGCGTGACAAATCGTCAACCGCGTCCTCGATTTCCGCAGCCGTGGCTCTGTCAGCATCCAACCGCGCGATCGTATCGTTCAGTGTAAGACGCGCAATATCTTCGTCGCCCGGACGACGGATCGCCGGGATCAACCGGAGATGGGACATGGCGAAGAGCTTTTCAACCACCTCGGCGCCGAGATTTTGCGAAACCTGCGCCTCAACATCCGTATTCGTTCCAACTTCGCAGCTCAGAAGAGCATCGCGCAAGGCACCATGGCCGGACGCCTCGCAAGCCAGACGCTCCAGGGTCGGTTCGTATTCGGCAAGCAGCGTGGGATGGTGGATAAGAACGGCGAGAATGACGGCCTCGCGCAGATGCGTTTCGGGGATTTCACCCTGTCTTGCCCGCAATGTTGCGGCAACGGGTCCCTTGGGCGCTTGATTTCTCCCACCTCGTCCGGTCTTGCCAGCGGCGGTCGTCGAGGCCGCGCGAAACAGGTTCCAACGCAAGTCTTTGATCGCCTGTCCATAGTGCTGGCGCACAGCCGGGTCGCGGACCAGCTTGATTTTTTCCCGAAGCGACTTGTCGAGCGCTGCCTTTCGCTCAGGACTGTCAAAAACGCGGCCCTCGGTCTCTCGTCTCCAAAGCAGCTCGACCATCGGGGAAGCGCGGTCCAGCACAGCCTGAACAGCACCGGGTCCTTGGGCCCGGATCAGATCGTCAGGATCTTGCCCGTCCGGCATGACCGCGAAGCGTAGCGACTTTCCGGCCTCCAGCAACGGCAGCGCAAGGTCGATTACACGATGCGCGGCCCGCAGACCAGCGGTGTCTCCGTCGAGCGCAATGATCGGTTCATCGCTGATCCGCCAAAGCAAACCGAGCTGATGTTCTGTCACCGCCGTGCCCAAGGGTGCAACGCTTGCTTCAAATCCCGCTTCGCAGAGCGCAATAACATCCATGTATCCTTCGGCAACAATCAGCGGTTGACCTTTTCCCGCCGCCTCCCGCGCGGGACCGTGGTTGTAAAGCGTACGCGATTTGTCGAAGAGTTCGGTCTCAGGACTATTGAGATATTTGGCACTGTCGTCCGGGTCCATCGCACGTCCGCCGAAGGCGATGCAGCGTCCCCTCGCATCCCGGATCGGAAACATGATCCTGTTTCGGAAGGTATCGTAGGGCCGCCCGCCCTTCTGGCTCGGTTTGGCCAGACCACAGGCCAGGATCTGCGCCTCGTCGATGCCTTTGCCTGTCAGGTGATCCCAAAGTCCTTGCCAAGCCGCCGGCGCGAAACCAATTTCAAATCGGTCTAGCGCTGCGGGATTGAGACCGCGCCGCTCCAGATAAGCGCGCGCCTGATGTCCGGCGCCAGTCTTCAGCATAAGCCGGAAGTGTTGCACCGACGCTTCCATAGCATCGCTCAGGCTTGCGCGCCGGTCCGCCTTTTGCCGGGCCTCGGGGTCGCGTTCGGGCACCTGCATGCCCGCCTCTTGTGCAAGGATCCGCACCGCTTCCATGAAGTCGACATTCTCCGTCTCGCGCACAAAACTGATGGCATCTCCCTTGGCATGGCAACCGAAACAGTAATAAAATCCTTTCCGATCATCGACATGAAAGGAGGCCGTCTTTTCCTGGTGGAACGGGCATGGCGCCCACATGTCGCCCTTGCCCTGATTGGACTTCCGGGGATCCCACGTCACCTTGCGACCGGCCACCTGTGTCAGCGACACACGAGAGCGTAATTCTTCAAGAAAACCGGGGGGCAGACTCATGGGGTACAATGTACTGCAACCGGGCGCGACGCCAAGATGGTTTTGTGGATCTTACTGCGGGAAAACGAGACATACGCATTAAAACGCGCCACTCACCTTGTGATACGAGTTCGCGACTCTCATGACGTTCTCCTTGATACTTAAAGCCCAATCCGACGGGGTTAAACAGCACGGACACAACGATCATCCATTTTCGGATTTCCCTCGGTGATCGCACATTCTGTCGGCTGGGCGCTAAAGCCCTGAAATCGCATCGAGAGTGCCTGCGCGACGATCCCAGACGCAACACAACATATCACGTGACGCGTTTCGCTGGCCTGAGCACCGGTTTGGGCGCTACCGTTACCAACACCTTCACAAGCATGCTGTCCGTTCGACTAAGCCCAGGCAGGTGCCGCAACGCTAAGCTGCAAAAAAACATCGCTCAAGCAAGCCGCATCACGTTTCCCATTTTCCAATCCAAAGCCCTTGCTTTTGGGCTCTTATCCAAGATGCTAAATCAACGTCCGGCACCTGGAAAAAGCGGCAGGTTTCGAAGTCTCATTTCCGGGCTCAAAGCCCCAAAGCCTGATAACTCTCAGCCACCTTTCCGATCGAGACAAGAAACGCCGCCGTTCGAAGATCGTTAACGTTATCGCGCTCGTGCCAGACCTTTCGCATATCCTGGTAGGCCTGACGCATTGTGTCATCGAGACCCGAGCGGACCAGCTCTAGCTCATCCGCGCCTTTGAGGTACTTATCCTTAAAGCCGGGTGACATCGTCCAGCCGACGCCATGATCCCGCGACAAGCGTTCAAGCTCCTCCACCAAAAGCATATGCCGCGCCTCTTCCTGACGCCGCTGCATACGGCCAAAGCGAATATGGCTGAGGTTCTTGACCCACTCGAAGTAGGAGACCGTCACACCGCCGGCATTGGCATACATATCCGGAATGATGACCGTTCCCTTCTCGCGCAGGATGTCATCCGCGCCCGCCGTGACAGGCCCGTTGGCCGCCTCAATGATCAGCGGGGCCTTGATACGCGCGGCGTTCCCTATGTTGATCACCCCTTCGAGGGCTGCAGGGATCAGGATATCGCACTCCTCTTCGAGATATTTGGACCCATCCTTGATGTATTGTCCCTGCGGATAACCATCCACGCCACCATGGCTCGCGATCCAGTTGCGCACAGCCTCTACATCGAGACCTTTCTCATCCAACAGCCCGCCGTCGCGTTCGATAACTGCAACGATCTTGCAGCCGTCTTCCTCAGAGAGAAACTTCGCGGCGTGATATCCAACATTTCCAAGCCCTTGGACAATCACACGTTTACCGTCAAGCGTACCACTCAATCCGGCTTGCGCCTTGTCATCTTCGTAGCGAAAGAACTCCCGCAACGCGTATTGCACGCCGCGCCCGGTTGCCTCGGTGCGGCCCTGAATACCGCCGGCGCGAATGGGCTTGCCCGTCACACAGGCGCGAGCGTTGATATCGGTCGTGTTCATGCGGTGATATTGGTCCGCAATCCATGCCATTTCGCGTTCGCCCGTTCCCATATCCGGCGCCGGAACATTCTGCGAGGGGTGGATCAGGTCACGTTTGGCTAGCTCATAGGCAAAACGGCGCGTTATCCGCTCCAGCTCGAATTCGTCCCATTCCCTCGGGTCGATGCGCAACCCACCTTTGGACCCGCCAAAGGGTGCCTCGACAAGCGCGCATTTGTAGGTCATCAGCGCGGCCAGTGCCTCAACCTCGTCCTGGTTGACCGCCATAGCGTAGCGAATACCACCTTTAACAGGCTCCATATGTTCAGAATGTACGCTGCGGTATCCGGTAAAGGTGAAGAGCTGCCCACGCAGCCGCACGCCGAAGCGTACTGTATATGTCGCATTGCAGACCCGGATTTTCTCCTCAAGCCCCGGCGGTAGATCCATCAGGGCGACAGCGCGATTGAACATCAGATCGACGCTTTCCCGAAAACTCGGTTCTTTGATAGGTGCGTTCATGGTGGACCTCCCGTTTGTCCGGCAAACCGGCCGAGCCCGCGCCACCCGGATGCCTGCTGTTATGGTTAAGCGCGTCGCTGCATTTGTCTAGTAACTGATCACGCGGCAGTGCAGCACAAAGCGGGTGATTCTCTCGATTGTCCGCCATGAGCAGACAATGAAGCGATGGTCATCTTTCCGTTCGCCGGACTGGACCAATGGCGGTCAGTATTTCCTTTTCCCGCCATATTTTGGTCAAAGAAGTTGTCGATACAATTTGTCAGAGAGATTCCGTCAGTAGGCGTGATCCGTCCGAAGAGGTAACCTATGTTGAACGTTTCGATGTTTTCAAAAGTAAAGCGCAACTTTAGGGTCGCGCGCGCCTGCCGCAACGGTGTATCACCCCGCGCTCTGAGTGCCTTCTGGAAAGAAGAAGAAGGTGCCGCTACGATCCTAACGCTGTTCATTTTCATGTTTATGCTCGTCATGGCCGGACTTGGCGTTGACACAATGCGGCATGAAATGGAGAGGGCACACCTTCAGGCAACCTTGGACTCCGCGGTTCTTGCCGGTGCAGGCACTCCGACCCAGAAGACGAAAAACGAAGTGCGGGAGATTGTACAAGATTACTTCGAAAAGTCCGGTATGTCGCAATATTTGAACGAAATCAGCGATGACGACATAGAATCTACGATCAATTCGACTAGAATTGCTGCATCTGCAAACATGGAAATCGACACCTACTTAATGAAGCTGTCTGGTGTGCAAACACTGAGCGCCAGCGCTGCAGCCACGGCGGAAATCACAATACCGAAAATCGAAGTGTCGTTGGTCCTCGACGTATCGGGCTCCATGAAAGGTGCCAAAATCGACGAGGTCCAGGAAGGTGCGAAGGATTTTGTGACGGCCATCATCGGTGGAGCAGACCCTGGGAACTCGTTTATTTCGCTTATTCCTTTCAATGCAAATGTAACGCCCAGTGCAGGGCTGTATAACGCTTTGACAGTTAGTGAAGGGCACCAGCGGTCCACATGCCTTCGCTTTGATCAAGCCGACTTCAACACTGTTAAACTGAATCCCAACAATTCGTTTGACCAGCAGATTTTCACGTCAAGTCACGGGAATACGTTCAACAACCACAATGCCGGATCGCTGACGAGCGGCGGTTCTGCGGAGTTTAACCGTAGCTGCTTCACCAATGACTACGTCGAAATCCTGCCCTACTCGATGAGTGTCGGGGATCTCCATAAGGCCATTGAGGCGTTGCAGGCTGCTGGGTACACATCGCAGAACATCGGCATGAAGTGGGCCACCGCTTTATTGGATCCGGCTTTTTCTTCTGTGGTGACAGAACTGCAAAAACCAGTTCCTAGTGTCGATGCGGATGGTAACGCGGTTATGGTCTCTGAGGTCAACCCGGCACTCAAAAACATTCCGGCTTCCTATGCGGATCAGGAAACCCAGAAAATCATCGTTTTGATGAGTGATGGCGACAACACACGGACCCATTTGTTTCCGATGAACAGTAAGTTCAGGGGTACAGGTTCTGATCTTTACGAGATCCGGCCCGATGACGCCTCAGACCCAGCAGACTTTGAGTATTTTGTCTACATTGAGGATGACAACGATTACTACTCTGTCGAAGACGACGAAGTCATCCAAACATGGCAGTTCAACAACCTTACCAATGACATGGATGTCTATGTCGAGGGCGTTGATGAGATTCCCGAAATTGGAACGGCAGGTGGCGATATAGTCGTGCAGCGCACATGGGAGCAGGCATGGGGCTTCATGTCACCTATTCTCTACGAAGAAATCACCGGGGATGACTCCGCCGAAAAACAATACTGGAACAACCGAATTAAAGGCAGCAAAAAAGACAAATGGATGAAGGCCATATGCAACGAGGCCAAGAAAAATGAAAATTTGGTCGTGTACACGATCGGCTTTGAAATTGCAGCCGGTGGTAACGCGGAAAAGGTTCTAAAAAACTGCGCGTCAGGCTCCAATGGCGTGAGCGGGGAAACCAACTACTATTTCCCGGCCAATCGCGAAACTATCAAAAAGACCTTTGACGCGATTGCATCGAACGTCCAGAATCTGAGGCTGACGCAATGATCAATGCTTGGCTTTCTAAGTTTCGTCGCAACTTTATCCGCAATGAAGACGGAAACGCTTCGGTAGAGTTTGTTCTTGTCTTTCCGGTGTACTTGTCGATCATGTTATTCTCGATTGAGCTTGGCATGGTGACACTACGCGCCACGCTGCTCGAACGCGGTATGGATATGGCTGTTCGCGATATCCGGCTTGGGACCGGTACTTTTGGAAACGACCAAAAGGTTTTCCATGATCTGATCAAAGATGAGGTTTGCAACAATTCAATCTTCATTCTTGATTGCAAAAATAACCTGCGGCTTGAAATGGCATCGGCTGATATTCGCTCTTTTGCATCGCTCGATACCACAATCGACTGCACAGATCGCGCGGAAACAAGCGAGCCTGTCCTGAACGTAACTCCGGGGCAGCAAAATGAATTGATGCTGCTTCGTGCTTGTTTGAAGTACGACCCGCTCTTTCCCAAAGCACTCTTGGGTGAAAAGTTGATAGTAGATGGTAGTGGGCAAGGCGCGGTTGTTTCAACGACCGCCTTCGTGCAGGAACCTTTGTAAAATGATCAAGAATCTTCATATCGCTCGTCTGAAAACTCAGGTCGAACAATTCCAACGTGAGGCCCGTGGTTCAGTCACTGTCGAGATGGTCATTACGCTTCCACTGTTGTTCTGGATGCTCTGGGCCACCTACGAGTTTTTCGAAATCCATCGCTATCAAAGCGCCAGAGACAAAGCCACATACACAGTCGCGGATATGCTGTCTCGTGAACAAGACGTGGTCACACCCACGTACATTGATAATGTCAAAGTCCTGTTCGACCAGATCGCAAACGACGATGGTGTCAATCAGATTCGTGTATCAGTTATCGAATTTGACGAAGCAAACGACGAATATGACGCCGTCTGGTCTGAAGTAAGAGGACCCGGACAACTGGCGCCTTTCGCCGAAGGCGCGATCAGCGACGGTCACAGCAAGCTTCCCAAGATGAGAAATGCGGAGCAGGTTATTTTGGTAGAGTCGCTGACTGTCTATCAACCAAGGCTCGATTTGGTTTTCGACGACACGATACCAATGGAGTCGCGGGTCTTCACATCGCTAAGGTTTTCGCCACAGCTTTGCTTTGACAAATGTAAAGATCTGTAGCCTGCTCTAATGGGATAAAGAACCTTGTTTTTCAGCCTTTAAAGCGACGATAATCTCGGCCATCGCTTTCGCCTGGGACGCCGCTGTCACGCCCCCGATGCCCACCCGCGCGCCCACACGCCACCACAGGCCCGGCTGCCATCGCGACGGCCCTTTTGTCCTCAGCTTCATCAGAAAGCCGTTTGACGGCTTGAATGCAAAGATGCCACGGTCGAGCGTTTCGATATCCGCGATTTGCGCGATCCGTTCGCCGTTGCTGCAGCGGATCTCATCGCGCGTGAGTTCCACCGAAAGCGCTGTCGCCCGTCTCATCGCATCAGCCAGCCAAAGCGCAGAC
>JBCCNY010000034.1:0-13827 GCA_039025595.1 Pseudomonadota bacterium
TCAAAATATGGGTGTGTCTTTGGTAATCCAGGGCCGCTAGACCACGCGCGGCCAGCGGGCCCACATGACGGTGACCCAGGGCGGGTATGTGCGTTTTGTTGCCATCCGGATGAAAAAGACGAACTGAGCCGCGACTAAAATGGTAGCGTGCGCCAGCCGTGATTTTGGCGGTGTCACAGAACGCGTTGCCATTTTTGCGCCATTAAGGCACAAGCGCGCTCACACTGCGACAAACAGCCGAGGATAGCGGTTTGCCATCATAATAACCGGTCTCTGACGAACCCCAGACCGACCCCGCGCACAAGGTGCCGGGGTATTTTTCGTGTGTCGGGTGATCGGGTCGAGACCGGTTTGGCAGCCCGTATTCCTGATCCGGCACAAGTCACTGCGCAGATTTTCCATGCTGGCCTTGTGATGTCCTTTCCGACGCCTTTTGGCGTATCTCCCCATGCATCCGGTTCACGTCCTCTCAAAGGACCTGATCCAAATGACCGGACCTCTTGTCGTGCATTGGCGACTTTTGCCGTGCCACCCTCCCAAACCCATGCGTCATTGCAGCACCTGCGGTCAGACACGGCCGTTTCGGTCGAGCGGTAAAATCCGGCTGAATGCGAATGGGCGCAAACTCGACGCCTGGCTGATTTACAAATGCGATGACTGCGACCGAACCTGGAACCGGCCGCTTTATGAACGTGTGGATATCCGAACCATTGCACCCGAGACAGTGCTGGCGTTGCAGCAGAGTACGCCCGAATGGGTCTATGAGGTTGCGCATGACGTGGCGGGCCTCCGGCAATATTGCAATACCATAAACCATTCTGAAAACGTCGTTTTGCAAAGATCGCAGGAATCAGGTGATCTTGCGGATTGCACGCATGTTCATCTGAGCTTGCGCGTGCCCTATGTCACAGGATGTCGGCTAGATCGACTGGTCTCGCATGAGTTCCGGCTGTCAAGACGTCGGGTTGGAGAAGCGTTGCGCGCCAAGGACATTGTCGTTCGCCCAAAATCGAAAACGATTCGGCAAAACATGGTCGTCGAGATCAGGCGGTCGGTCCTCGCACATCTGACAGAGCAGGAAAGGCGGGCCATTCTTTGGGGTGACGCATATCCGGCTGATTGAACGCGTCAGAGCCCTTGGGCACCTAGTGGCTCTTTTCGGTTTGCAGCGAAAACAAAGAAACGGCGGCTCCTGATCTTAGGAGCCGCCGTTTTGGTTGCACGTTATCCCTGGGAGGAGGAGCGGGTAACGTGCGCAAGACACTGAGAGCCAGGGAGGAGGAGAGGCTCCGGTGCCTATGTCGGGCCGGACGTGTCCGGCGGTTGTAAAAGGCGGCGACATCTAGGGAGGAGAAGCGATGCCGCCGCAGATAACAGACCCCAGGGAGGAGGAGAGGGGCCTGATCCGATTAACTGTTATACACGGCCGAAAAGGCCACGCGTTTAAGTTCCGACCGATGCAAACCCAGGTCTGCAAGATCGCGATCCGAGAGGCGCGCCATCTCAGACAATGTCTGGCGGTACAGCCACCAACGAGAGAGCCGTGTACGCATCTGCGCCGCAAGATCGGCAAGCCGGATCTCGGTGGACTGCGATATGTGCGATATGTTGGCGCTAACTGCCATGGGTTTGCTCCGTCGGTGTTCATCTCGTCTTGTGGTTATAGAATAGGGTTATGCTGCGCTTGCACAATAGCTGGAGTGGAAATGCTGCTATGCAGAAACCGCATGGGTTATCTGTTTGATTTCTAGGCACGTTGCATTTTTCCTGTGCGTCACCGCTGACAGGCCTTGCGTCCTGTTCTTACGATGCCACTTAAAGATGCATGATGTTGAGGTGAGGGGCAGAATGGACATTTCCGCAGATCAGGTGCTGGAGGCATTGGATCGGGTTTCGCTGCCCGATGGCGGTACGTTGGTGTCGCGCGATATGATTCGTGCATTGACGATTGACGGCGATCTTGTGCGCTTTGTGATTGAGGCGCCAAACGCGGAAATAGCCAAGCATATGGAACCGGTTCGAAAAGCCGCGGAGGCCGCTGTGTCACAGCTTCCCGGCGTAGGGCGTTCATCTGTGGCGCTGACAGCCCACGGTCCCGCACCCAAACCGCCCGCGCCAAGTCTCAAGATTGGCGGTCACCCCAAGCCGCAGGATGGGCCATCCAAACCCGCAGGCGTTCAGCGCATCATTGCAATCGGCTCGGGTAAGGGTGGCGTGGGCAAATCCACAGTGTCGGCCAACCTTGCGGTTGCTCTGGCGCGACAGGGGCGCAAGGTCGGTTTGCTCGATGCTGATATATACGGCCCAAGTCAGCCGCGCATGATGGGCATTAACAAACGCCCGGCCAGTCCTGACGGAAAAACAATAATCCCGTTGCATGCGCACGGTGTGACCCTCATGTCGATTGGCTTCATGCTCGAAGAAGAAAAGGCTGTGATCTGGCGCGGTCCGATGTTGATGGGTGCGTTGCAGCAGATGCTGGGTCAGGTGCAATGGGGCGAGCTGGACGTGCTGTTGGTGGATTTGCCGCCCGGCACTGGCGATGTGCAACTGACCCTTTGTACCAAAAGCCAGCTCACCGGTGCGATCGTTGTGTCCACTCCGCAGGATGTCGCCTTGATCGACGCGCGCAAAGCATTGAACATGTTTGATACGTTAAAGACGCCCGTTCTGGGGCTCATCGAAAACATGTCGATGTTTGTCTGTCCGGACTGCGGGGCGACGCATCATATATTCGGGCAAGGCGGTGTGGCGGCCGAGGCCGAAAAGCTGAATGTGCCGCTGCTTGCGCAATTGCCTATTGATCTGGAAACCCGGTTGTCCGGTGACGGCGGGACCCCCATTGCAGCTGGAGACAGCGCGATGGCCGAGGCCTATGCGCAACTGGCCGACCGGCTTGTGCAGGGCGGCATGGCGTGAGCCCCGGGTCAGACGCGCAGTTGCCTTTTGATGACCCGTCGGTGCGGCTTGCCACCTATGGCACTCTGGCGCCGGGCCGGGTGAACTATCCTCAGGTTGCTGGGCTGGACGGACGCTGGACCAAGGGTATTGTTCGGGGCCGGTTGGTTGAGGTCGGCTGGGGTGCCGCGCTTGGGTATCCTGGGGTTGTTCTGGATCCAACGGCTGATACGGTGGAGGTCCATCTGCTCCACTCCCCGGATCTGCCGCGGCATTGGCCCCGTCTGGACGCGTTCGAAGGGTCAGGGTATCGGCGCGTTGCGGTTTGGGTGGAAACGGGCGACACGCGCCAACGGGCCTTTATCTACGAAATCATCGTTTAACCCGCCGCGAGATCGCCATGGGAAATCATGGTCCGCATAGGGAATTCGGCGCAACCTACGCCGAATCATGTTCGTGATTCAGCAGTCCAGGTCCAAAATCGCCATTTATTGGAAGGTTTTTCTGCACCGATAGGCCAATAATGTGCAAAAGGCAGGGATTTTGTGGGAAAAATAGGCCGCTGCCGCGATATACTATATATTGTGTCTGATTTGCTCTTGAGCTCAATTTAAGCCCCAAAATCGCCATATTTCGACACCATATCTTGTTTGTGGCACCTTTGGAAAACAAGATAGAGTAGCAATTCCCATAATTTTTTATTGATTTCCATAAAATCCCATGTCATCCCTATTGCATCAGATGAGGACGAGGCAGACGGGGCGCTAAACGACCCCAGAAAACAAAAACAAGGTTTCATACAGGCACCACTCTTCATCAGACACTGAGATCCGGCGCGCGGGCGAGCAGACATCCCCCCAGGTGGCGCGCGCAGCTGGACACCCGCTTTGCGGGACGAGGGCGGCGGATTGAGCAGTGGCAGCAGCTCGATCCGCCGTTTCGTTTCAGCAGCAAGTCATTTCCATCCGGGGGCAGAGGCAGGTAAACCAGTGGTTTCGAGCTTCAGAGGTGAGTTCAATCAAAAGGTCGACAGCAAAGGGCGCATGTCGATACCGGCTGATTTTCGCTCTGTTCTGGCGGATGGCGACCCCCGCTACCCGGAGCATCCATTGCCGCGACTTGTGGTATTGCACGGCCCCCATCTGAAGCACTGCCTGCATGCCTACACGATCGACGCAATGGCGGAAATCGAAGATGGTATCCGGAAGCTGCCGCGCGGTTCAGTCGCGCGTAAGCGCGCCAGCCGAATGATCCTTGGTAAATCCTGGGATACCGAAATCGACAAAGACGGGCGCATCGTGCTACCGCAGCGTTTGCGACAGCAAATTGATCTCGAAGGTGAGGCGGTCATGGTAGCAATGGGCGACTATTTTGAGATTTGGAACTCCGAGACATATGCGCGAGAAGAAAAGGCGGAAACAGAGGCTTGGATGGGCGAATTGCCCGATGATTTCGACCCGCTAAGCCTGATCGATCCACCGGCTGAAAGCTGAAACATGGGGGCTGCCGCCGCATATGTGTCCCACGTTCCGGTTCTGATTGGACCAATTATGGCGGCGGCCTCTCCAGTGACGGGAGTATGGGTTGACGGAACTCTGGGGGCAGGCGGTTACACGCGAGCCCTGTTGGAGGCGGGCGCGCATACCGTGATCAGTATTGACCGCGACCCTGACGCGATCGCAATGGCGCGCGATTGGGCGTCGGGTTTCGAGGGCAAGATACAGATTTTTCAGGATAATTTTTCCAATCTGGACCGGCATGTCGACGACGCGCGGGGGGTGGTTCTCGATCTTGGCGTAAGCTCGATGCAACTCGACCAAGCCGAGCGCGGTT
This sequence comes from Pseudomonadota bacterium, assembly GCA_039025595.1. Taxonomy (GTDB): domain Bacteria; phylum Pseudomonadota; class Alphaproteobacteria; order Rhodobacterales; family Rhodobacteraceae; genus Roseovarius. The sequence continues at coordinate 4,732 of JBCCNY010000034.1, forward strand.
TCTCGTTCCGACACGATGGCCCGCTTGACATGCGTATGGCACAAGCCGGACCCAGTGCGGCCGACCTGGTAAATAGATTGCCAGAGGCGCAACTTGCGGATTTGCTATATCTCTACGGAGAGGAGCGGGCGAGCCGTCGAATTGCGCGTGCCATTGCAAAAGCCAGAACCGAGGCTCCGCTGACCACAACGCGAGCGCTGGCGAGGATCATCGAGAGGGTGCTACCGGCGCCACGTCCCGGGCAGCTACATCCCGCCACGCGCAGTTTTCAGGCCATCCGGATTGCCGTAAATGACGAGTTTGGTGCATTGGTGCGAGGACTGGACGCCGCCGAGCGGGCGCTTGCGCCGGAGGGGTTGCTGGCCGTTGTGACCTTTCATTCGATCGAAGACCGAATGGTCAAAAGATACCTTCAGATCAAAACCAACGCGACTGGAAGATCCAATCGCTATGCGCCGGACAGCGAGCGTCCGGAGCCCACGTTTGTTCAAGATAACCGAAAGGCAATCGCGCCGGATGCCGAGGAACTCAACGCCAATCCGCGCGCAAGAAGTGCCAAGTTAAGGCTGGCGCGCCGAACCGCTACCGCCGCCGCGCCCGTCGATAGGAAACTGATTGGGCTTCCTGTTTTCAAAGGGGAAATCTGATGCGTGGCTGCCTGTTTGTAATGTCTGCTATCTTGTTGATTGGCTTGGCATTTTGGGCCTATCGGGAAAACTACGAAACACAATCCGCTCAAGCGCGAGCGACCGCCCTGCAAAGTGAAATCGCTTCGGCGCGGGAAAGACTGCGCATGTTAAATGCCGAATGGGCCTATCTCAACCGACCGGACCGCCTGCGCGATTTGGCGCAGATCAATTTCGATCGGTTGGGTCTTTTGCCGCTAAGAGCTGATCAGTTCGGGCCTATCGATCAGGTGGCTTATCCGCCGATTGATCTGCTGCCGATCCTCAATCCGGTTGAGCTTATGGCACGGGAGGACAACCCATGATCCGCAAGCCTCTGCGACCTCTGGCAAGTGTTTTGCGTGCTCGCCAGCACGGCGAGAACCCAGATGTAATCGAGCGCGATAACACGCGACAGAGACACGAGCAGATGCGCGACCGGGATCGGGTGCGCGCCGAGAGCCGTATCTTCGTGCTGAGCGTGGTTTTTCTCTGCGCTTTTTTGGCGATCGGGGCGCGCATGGGTGTTTTGGCCAATTCGGAACCCAGCGAACCGCGGGCGGGTGCGGCCGGCGCGGATATTCTGGCCAGCCGCGCCGATATTGTGGATCGTCAAGGTCGTATTCTGGCGACAAATATCGAGACTTTTTCGCTCTATGCACAGCCTCCGCAGATGGTGGAGCCGGAGCGCACCGCCAAGGCTCTGGCCGAGATCTTCCCCGATCTTGATCTCGGCAGCCTGTTGAAGGAATTTACCGGCAAGCGCCGCTTTGTCTGGGTGAAGCGCAAACTCAGCCCCGAGCAGCGGCAGGCGGTCCATGATCTCGGTGAGCCCGGCCTGCTCTTTGGACCGCGCGAGATGCGTCTTTATCCGAATGGTCGGCTCGCCGCGCATGTGCTGGGCGGCACGGGGTTCGGACGCGAAGGCGTGCACGCAGCTGAAGTTGTGGGTGTAGCCGGTGTCGAGAAGTACTTCGACACCCGTTTACGCGATCCAGCCGAGGGTCACTCGGCGCTGCAACTCTCCATCGACCTTTCGGTCCAATCTGCCGTCGAGCGCGTTCTTCAGGGTGGCAAAATGCTGATGAACGCGAAGGGCGCTTCTGCTGTTCTGTTGGAGGTGGAAACCGGCCAGATCATTGCCTTGGCCAGTCTTCCCGATTTTGATCCCAATGCGCGCCCGCGCCCACCGACCGAAGGAGAACCCGGAGACAGCCCGCTCTTTAACCGCGCGGTGCAAGGCGTCTATGAGCTGGGTTCCGTGTTTAAGACCTTCACCGTGGCTCAGGCGCTGGATCTGGGGCTCGTGAACCCAGACACGTTGATCGACACTCGCGGTCCTTTGCGGTGGGGCAAACACCGGATCAATGATTTCCGCAATTACGGCCCGATACAAACGACGACGGGGGTCATGGTGAAATCATCTAATGTCGGCACTGCGCGCATCGCTCAGGAGATCGGGGTCGAACGACATCGCTCGTTTTTAAAAGCGCTTGGTCTGCTTGACGCAACGCCGCTCGAAATCGTTGAGGCTGCAGGAGGGCGGCCGCTGTTGCCAGGGAAATGGAGTGAGCTGTCCACGATGACAATTGCCTACGGTCACGGCTTGTCGTCGAGCCCGCTGCACCTGGCCGCAAGTTATGCAACGATTGCGAATGGCGGGTATCTTGTAACGCCGACGCTGCTCAAGGGGCCGCGCGCGCAACGTGGACCGCGTGTGCTCTCTGAAAAAGCTGCTGCACAAACAATGAAGATGTTGCGCCAGGTGGTCACAGATGGCACCGCGTCACTGGCCGAGGTGCCGGGTTACGCGGTGGGTGGCAAGACCGGAACAGCCGATAAACCCAAGACGCGGGGCCGCGGATATTATGAGGAAAAGGTGATATCGACCTTCGCAAGCGTTTTTCCTGCGCATGATCCCAGCTATGTTTTGGTCGTCACATTGGATGAACCGGTTGAGACCTCGGGTCGCGAGCCGCGCCGGACGGCCGGATGGACAGCCGTGCCCGTTGCGTCGGAAATTACTGGTCGTGTGGCGCCATTGCTCGGGCTGAGGCCTGTGATTGAACCCGGGGAAATTGGCAGTATAACGCTGACATCAAACTGAAAAGGGCGATGATGATAACGGCGTGGGGCAGGGCGAGATTTCGGCGGGCAGGCCATTGAAATCCTTGGCAGATCTTGGGTTAACCGCAAAAGCAGGCCGGCGCGTTGATGTGTCAGGACTGACCGCGGACAGCCGTGCCGTGAAACCGTCCATGTTGTTTGCCGCACTTCCAGGCGCAAAGATGCATGGCGCTGAGTTTATCGGCGCCGCAATTCGCGCGGGCGCGGCGGCGATCCTCACTGATGCCAAGGGCGCGCGCCTGGCGCAGGATGAGTTGGCAGTGGCAGAGGCGGCGCTGGTGATCGCCCAAAACCCGCGGCAGACGTTGGCCTTTGCGGCTGCGCTCTGGTTTGGTCACCAACCTGAAACCATGGTCGCGGTGACTGGCACGAACGGCAAGACCTCGGTTGCCAGTTTCGCACGCCAGATCTGGATGGCGCTTGGGCTTGAGGCGATCAATCTGGGCACGACTGGGGTCGAGGGCGCGTGGTCTGCCGCGCTGGCGCATACAACGCCCGAGCCTGTGCAATTGCATGACCTTCTGGCCCAAGCCGAAGCGCAGGGCATCACGCATGCCGCGATGGAAGCCTCGTCGCACGGGCTTGCGCAGCACCGGCTGGACGGGGTGCGTCTCGCCGCAGCGGGGTTTACCAATCTCAGCCAGGATCACCTCGATTATCATCCCACATTCGAGGCGTATCTTGAGGCCAAGGCGGGGCTTTTTGACCGTGTCCTGCCGGAAGATGGCGTGGCGGTCATTAATATGGATGATACCCATGGTCCGGCGATGGCCGAACGCGCGCGACTGCGCGGGCAGGACGTTCTTAGCGTCGGTCGTAAGGAAGGGGCGGACCTGCGCATTCTCAACCGGGTCTTTACGCCCACCGGTCAGGCGCTGCGCTTTTCCTCGCGTGGCGCGGTCTATCAGGTGGAGCTGTCCCTGATCGGTGGATTTCAGGGCGACAATGTGCTCTTAGCCGCGGGTCTGGTGATTGCCGCGGGCGCTGATCCCGATCGTGTGTTTTCGGTCTTGCCCGAAATGACGACGGTGCGAGGCCGAATGCAGCTCGCCGCGCGGCGAGAAAACGGAGCGGCTGTTTTCGTCGATTATGCTCATACACCAGACGCTGTCGCCACGGCGCTCAACGCACTCCGGCCCCATGTGCTGGGCCGCATGATTGCCATTGTTGGGGCTGGCGGAGACCGGGATCGTGGCAAGCGGCCCCTGATGGGTGCGGCAGCTGCCACAGGGGCCGACGTGGTTTTTGTCACCGATGACAACCCCCGCACTGAGGATCCTGCATCGATCAGGTCCGCGGTGATGGCCGGGGTCAAGGAGGCCGGTGGTATGGAACGCGCGCGAGAGGTGGCGGACCGAGCGGAGGCGATCCTGCGCGGGGTCGACGCGCTTCAGGCAGGCGACGCCCTGCTGATTTGCGGCAAGGGACACGAGACCGGCCAGATCGTGGGCGAGGACATTCTGCCCTTCGACGATTGCGAACAGGCCAACGTTGCGGTGGCGGCTCTCGATGGTGGTGGCGCGTGACACTTTGGACCTCGGATCAGGCCGCCAAGGCCACAGGGGGCGAGCGGCGCGGCGATTGGCAGGCAACAGGCGTTTCGATTGACACCCGCAATTTGCGTCGCGGCGATCTCTTCATCGCTTTGAAAGATATACGGGACGGTCACGATTTCGTGGCCCAAGCGTTTGAAGAGGGCGCCGCGGCGGCGATGGTCAGCCGGGTGCCGGAGGGTGTCAGCGCGTCGGCCGATCTCTTGATCGTTCCTGACGTGCTGCGGGGTCTTGAGGATCTGGGGCGCGCGGGCCGGGCCCGCGCCGGCGCAAAAGTTGTGGGCATTACCGGTTCGGTCGGCAAGACCTCCACCAAGGAAATGTTGCGCGATGTCCTGGGCGGGCAGGGACAGGTCCATGCTGCAGAGGCCAGCTACAATAATCACTGGGGCGTACCTCTGACGCTCGCGCGGCTCCCTATGGAGGCCGATTTCGCCGTGATCGAGATCGGGATGAGCAATCCGGGCGAAATCGCGCCCTTGGCGAAGATGGCGGAATTGCATGTGGCGATCATCACCACGATTGCGCCAGCGCATCTTGAGGCTTTGGGTTCGCTGGAGGCCATTGCGGTTGAAAAAGCGTCGATCTTCAAGGGCTTGGCGACGGACGGCACCGCAATTGTCGATGGGGACGTTACCACGACCGGCATATTGCAGCAGGCGGCCCGTGCAAAAGGCGTGCGGCTGGTGACATTTGGGTCCTCCGAGGGTTGCGATTTGCAGCTCAAGGATGTTCGCCTGCACGATCAAATCACGGTCGGCCAGGCCCGGCTTCCACAACATCGGCAGGTTCTCTTCAAGGTCGGCTCCGGCGGACGGCACTTTGCCCATAATGCGCTGGCTGTGATCGCGGCGACGGAGGCCTTGGGTCTCGACCTCGATGTGGCGATCGCAGATCTTGGCCGGTGGCAGCCGCCCTCCGGGCGCGGCACAAGAGAAGTCTTATTGCTCGATTCAGTAGATGAGGCCCTGAGCATCGAATTGATCGACGACGCCTTCAACGCAAATCCCACCTCGATGCAGGCGGCGCTCGAAGTTCTCGCGGCCGCGCAAACGCGCGAGGATGTGGGACGTATCGCAGCGGGGCGTCGGATCGCCATTCTGGGTGACATGCTGGAGCTGGGACCCGATGAGATCGAGATGCATCGTGCGCTTGCGGATCTGCCAGAGATGGCGGAGCTTGCCTGCGTGCATTGTGTCGGGACACGCATGCGCGCGCTTTGGCATGACCTGCCCGGGCCTATCAAAGGCCATTGGTTCGAGAATGCCGAAGACATGGCCGCCGAGGCCTACCGGCTCATCGATGCAGGCGATGTCGTCTTGGTCAAAGGATCCAAGGGTAGTCGTGTCAGCCTCGTGGTCGAGGCCTTGCGTCGCGCGGCGCATGAGGCCTCTGCGAACGGGTCGCTGCAAGCCGTGTCGGGTCACATCCGCGCCGAAGGAGACGGCTGAATGCTCTATTGGTTGACGATCTGGTCCGATGGCGGTGATTTCTTCAATCTGTTTCGCTACATCACTTTTCGTGCGGGCGGCGCGTTCATGACGGCGCTCTTTTTCGGCTTCATCTTTGGTCCCCCGCTGATCAATGTTCTGCGAAGAAAACAAGGCAAAGGTCAGCCAATCCGTGACGACGGGCCAGAAAACCACGTCGCGAAAACGGGCACGCCCACAATGGGCGGGTTGCTGATCGTGGGCGCACTTGTGACCGCGACGCTCTTTTGGGCGCGGCTCGACAACCCTTATGTCTGGCTGGTGCTCTTCGTGACGCTGGCCTTTGGTTTGATCGGGTTTTGGGATGATTACTCCAAGGTTTCCAAGCAGAACCACAAGGGCGTGCCGGGACGCGTGCGCCTCGCGATCGGATTTGTCATCGCGGCGATTGCGGCTTACTGGGCGGCGGCCTATCACCCGGAGGCCTTGCGTTATCAACTGGCGCTGCCCGTCTTCAAGGACACGCTGATCAATCTGGGCGTGCTGTTCGTGCCCTTTGCGATGTTCGTGATCGTTGGCGCGGCCAATGCCGTGAACCTAACCGATGGCCTTGACGGCTTGGCGATCATGCCGGTGATGATTGCGGCCGGGGCCTTAGGCATCATCGCCTACGCCGTGGGACGCGTTGATTTTACCGAATATCTCGATGTGCATTATGTACCGGGAACCGGGGAAATCCTGGTCTTTGTGGCAGGGCTTGCCGGTGGCGGTCTTGGCTTTTTGTGGTACAACGCGCCCCCCGCGGCGGTGTTTATGGGGGATACCGGCAGCCTCGCGCTTGGCGGCGCGCTGGGCGCTATCGCCGTCGCCTCAAAGCACGAGATTGTCCTGGCTATCGTCGGCGGTCTTTTTGTGGTCGAGGCGTTATCCGTGATCGTGCAAGTGCTCTACTACAAGCGGACCGGGAAACGCGTTTTCCTCATGGCGCCCATTCATCACCATTATGAGAAAAAGGGCTGGGCCGAGCCGCAGATCGTGATCCGCTTTTGGATCATCTCTCTCATTCTTGCGATGATCGGGCTGGCCACGTTGAAGGTGCGCTGATGGGCGCGGTGCGCGACCGCCACGCGATGATCGCAGGCATGTCGCCGAAACTGGATCGCCAAGTTTGGCACTTTTGCACCACCCAAGACCCGGCGGCGTCAACCGCAGCTGCGCTCGCGCGGTTCGAAGAAGAGGAGGGCACAACGCTAATTCTGTCGCAGGCTGACGCTGAAATCCATGGATTTGACACGGGGCTCCCAATGGCGCGTATCACGCTTCAGGTTCATTCGGCGCTCGATGGTGTCGGGCTAACCGCAGCCGTGGCAGGCCGACTGGCCGAGGCGGGCATTGCGTGTAACATGGTTGCAGCTTTCCACCATGATCATGCCTTTGTCCCTTATGCGCAGCGCGAGGAAGCGCTGCGCTTATTGCAGGATCTGGCATCTCGGGGGCCGTCGTGATGCGAAGCGCCTTTGTCACAGGCGGAAACCGCGGCATCGGACGCGCCATTGCACAGGCGCTGAAAAACTCCGGCTTTGACGTGGTGATCAGTGTGCGCGACGCAGCCGCGGGCGAGGAGGCGGCGACGCAAATGGGGGTGCGCGCAGTGATGTGCGATCTCGCGCATCTGGATGCGATCCCGCAACAGGTGACGCAATGTGATGTGCTGATCAACAATGCAGGCGTGCTCCACGAGGCGCCTGTTTTGGACCCTGAAGCCCGCTTCGAGGATACAATGGCCGTCATGCTGCATGGACCCTATCAACTGATGCAGGCGGCGGTGCCTGAAATGGGCGCGCGTGGATATGGACGTGTCGTGAACATGTCCTCCGATTGGGGAAGCTTTCACGAAGGATTGCATGGCCCCGGCGCCTATGGCGTGGCCAAGGCGGGGCTCAACGCGCTGACGTTGGCCGCGGCGCGACAAGCTCCGGAAGGCGTTAAAATTAACGCGATGTGTCCCGGTTGGGTGCGCACACGGATGGGTGGGTCCGGCGCCACGCGAACCCCCGAGCAGGGCGCAGACACCGCGCTTTGGCTTGCGACACTGCCCGAAGACGGGCCAAATGGCGGGTTTTTCCGCGATCGGAAACCTCTGGCATGGTAGGGGATGGGGTAGGATGAGGACGCGTCGATGATCGTGGTGCCCGGGTTTAAGGGCCAGCGCGTGGCGGTACTGGGGCTTGGTCGCTCCGGTCTGTCGACGGCCCGCGCGCTGCGTGCGGGTGGGGCGATTCCTCTATGTTGGGATGATACCGAGACGGCACGAACCAAGGCCACCGAGGAGGGATTCACACTCCATCGGGCCGACCGCGCCGAGGCATTATCGGATGTTGCCCGTTTGATCGTCAGTCCTGGAATCCCGCACCTTTATCCCGTCCCGCATCCGGTTGTGGCGGCCGCTCTCGCTGCTGGCATTCCTGTAGACAACGATATCGGGCTTTTCTTTCGTTCCGTCGCAACGCCTGATTGGGCGCAGTATGATCGCGTTCCAAAGGTCATCGCAATTACCGGCTCCAACGGCAAATCGACCACCGCGGCGCTCACCCATCACGTTTTGCAAGAGGCGGGATGGGACAGCCAGTTGGCCGGTAATATCGGACGCGGCGTGCTTGATATCGACCCGCCCGGCGATGGCGGCGTCGTGGTGCTGGAGCTTTCGAGCTATCAAACGGAGCTGGCCCGGGCGCTGACCCCCGACGTTGCGGTATTCACCAATCTAAGCCCGGATCATCTGGACCGTCATGGCGGCTTTGGCGGCTATTTCGCAGCCAAGCGACGCCTTTTTGCCGAAGGTGGCCCTGACCGCGTCGTGATTGGTGTTGATGAAAAGGAGGGCGGCTTTCTGGCCGGTCAACTCTCTGAGGCGCCGGGCGATGACCGGGTGATCCGCATCTCCGTCGAGCAAAAGCTCGGTGGTCCGGGTTGGGCCGTCTTTGCCCGCAGAGGTCACTTGTCAGAGTACCGCAAGGCCCGTCAGGTCGGCTCTATCGATCTGCGTGCCATGCACGGCTTGCCGGGGTCTCATAATCATCAGAATGCCTGCGCGGCCTATGCCACCTGCCGCAGCCTCGGGCTGTCACCGCGCGCGATCGAGGCGGGTTTGATGAGCTTTGCGGGTTTGCCGCATCGCTCTCAGAGGATCGCCGAGGTTAATGGTGTGGCGTACATCAATGACAGCAAAGCCACCAACCCCGATGCCGCGCTCATGGCGTTACGGGCTTTTCCTGCGATCCGCTGGATCTGTGGTGGGTTAGAGAAAGAGGGCGGGCTTGA
>JBCCNY010000035.1:0-13813 GCA_039025595.1 Pseudomonadota bacterium
CAATGCTTCGGCTACCTGGGCCTGGCTGATTTCGGTTTCTTTCGGCACACCATTGAGTAGGTCGCGCCCCCGGATCTGCATCGAGGTGCCACGCCCGTCATTGGGCATCCTCGCTGTGCCAATCGACGTCTTGATCCGCTCCGCCGTGCTCTCACCCACCAACAGGTTCTGTTGCCGTCGCAGGTAATTGATGATGGCCTCGTCCATCCGGTCACCACCGACGCGGATCGAGCGCGCATAAACGATATCGCCGAGGCTGAGAACCGCCACTTCTGTTGTCCCTCCGCCGATATCAACCACCATGTTGCCGGTGGGATCAGTGATCGGCATACCCGCTCCAATCGCCGCGGCAATCGGTTCGGCCACCAGACCTGCCCGCCGCGCACCCGCTGACAGCACGGATTGTCGGATCGCACGCTTTTCCACTGGCGTGGCACCGTGCGGCACACAGACGATGATCTTCGGCTTCGAAAACGTAGAACGCTTGTGCACCTTTCGTATAAAGTGCTTGATCATCGATTCCGCTGTATCAAAGTCAGCGATGACGCCCTCGCGCATTGGGCGGATGGCTTCAATACTGCCCGGGGTCCGACCAAGCATAAGCTTCGCATCCTCCCCCACGGCGAGCACTTTCTTTATTCCGTCCTTCACATGATAGGCGACGACAGATGGCTCTGACAGGATCACGCCACGTCCTTTGACATAGACCAATGTATTAGCTGTGCCCAAGTCGATTGCCATATCAGCCGTGAACAAGCCCGGTATCTTGTCAAAGATTGACATCTCTTTTTTTGCCTCGTTTTGCGCCATTCTGGCGATCTGCCCGACCCCGACTCAACGCTCGGGGAACGAGAATTGTTATAGTGAGGCCAGAAGACAACCGAAAGAGGCCATCAAAGAGCCAGTTCTGCCGAGCCCTGTTTTATCCCGGCGCGATGCATATACGTTCCACCTTCTCGACCCGGGCTGCTGCCAAGGCGTTGCTGGGCGAGAAAGCGGCATCAAAAAAATAGTTAACAACCAAGCCTGACAGGGCTTCCCAGACTGATTCGGCTTTGATACAGTTGTAGTCAATAAAAAATAAAAGGCAGGTTACTGGGCATGGGGACGAGCTGTTATGGCGCGTTCGTCATCTCTTGGGCGCAAACAGATGTGGACGGGCTTGAAGAGGCTCCTCTTTCTTCGCTGACCATAGGGTCGACGTGGCGCTGGGGTGGCGAACTGGTTCGGGTAGACGGACCATCGGATAAACTAAGACTGATAACGATTGACGATCATGTTGCCCGTCGTCGCTGCGCAGCGAAGCTTGTAACGCGTCTTGTCTCTGCGGCACGCACTGGCCGTCTCGATGCGCGCGCCACGCCCGAGGATAACAGACTCATCGAGTGCGGATTTGTTGTTACAAACGGTCTGCGTAGTTTCACAATCACGGTAATCGAAGTCGGGCAATCCGCCCCGCCACTGCTTCTCTTTTTGGATGAAATCCCCCCGCGCGACTGCGAGTTGTGGGTCGTCCACCAGTCTTTATCGCCTGTGCAAATAGACGTGAATCGCCCTGAATGCGGGGGTGTCATCTGCTTTACACCGGGCACCAGGATTGCAACACCAAAAGGCCTGTGCGCTGTCGAAAGCCTGACCGAGGGTGATCATGTTCTGACCAAAGATAGCGGAGCGCAAGAGATCCAATGGGTCGGTCAGCGCCGGATGAGCGGTGCGCGTCTGTTTGCCTTGCCACATCTGCGTCCGGTGCGCTTGCGTATGGGCGTCTTTGGGATCGACCGACCTGATCAAGAACTTGTGGTGAGCCCAGATCATCGACTACTGGTGTCCGGCCCGGTGGCACAGGCGCTCTTTAACACGCCCGAAGTGCTGGTTTCTGCTCGCGATCTGATCAACGGCGATACAGTATCGGTGGATACCGCTCTGCGCGAAGTGATGTACATCCATTTTCTGCTGCCCGATCACCACGTCCTTTGGGCCAATGGGATTGAAAGCGAGAGTTTTCATCCATCCAGTGCCGCGCTGACCTCGCTCGACCCAACGGATCGCGCGCGTTTGCTGTCCTTTGATAAGCGCATTGAACATGCGCCGGAAGCCTATGGCGCCTTTGCACGCCGCAGTCTCACGGCCTCGGAGGCGGCGCTGCTCCGCTGCGAGAGCGCTGCGTGATCCGGTCCGCGCGTTAGCGATCCCAAGGCAATCGACCCGCATGGCCGGGCAGCCGGGCATTCAATGCGATTTGATCCGCGACACTCCAGATTTTCGGTCGCCGTTGCTCATCCGTCCATCTCTTGTCGTCTTGGAGTTGCGACAGTCGTCTGAGGTTAAGAGGCAAAAGCAGGACATGCAGTAGGCAGATCGGCCAAAGCTGAAGCGATAGCGCGTAAATAACGAAAAGTACGTTGGACACAATCGCGCATCGCCGCAGTCGCCCGAGATCCGTCATGTAAAATGTTAAAACGACGAATGTGCCGGCCAAAAGACCGATCAAATCAATAAATTGCATAACAATACCTAATTTTTATGAGTATTGTTTACCATGCGGCCAAAGTCAGGCCAAGCCTTTTCAGGCTCAGATTGACACGGCGGGTCGCCTCACGCGTCAAATCCTGCCGCGCGATAGCCGTCTCGCCACAAGTCGCGTTCCTCTTCGCGCGCGCACATCCGAAGAACTGCGTCGAGGCGGTCACTGACCGGCTGACCGGGAGGTATCTGGGCCATGTACTGCGCTTTCATCACGGCGGCCTCGTCGGATCGCCCTGCGAGAGCACAGGCGGCTGCAACACCCGAGGCCATATCAGGAAGATCATCCCCGAGGCTTGAGGTGACTGAAATCGCGTCATCAAAACGACGCGCCAGCATCAGGATTTCAAAACTCAACTCAACAGATGCCCGACCGGAAAAGGGGTCGTGCAGGTTGTAGAGTGCCATAAACTCTAGGGCGCGGTCTGTGTCCCCAAGCCAAGCCAGACAGCGCGCTGCATGGCCCATAACCGTGTAGTGGTTTGCGTTGATGCGCAGGGCTTTCTCGACGTAGCGTCGCGATTGCTCATGTTCGCCCAGGGTCAGATACGCGCTCGACAACACTGCGAGATTGATCGGGTCATTCGGTTCCAGCTCCAGCGCTCTTTCAGCGAAATTTGAAACCCGCGCATGCACATCATCGAAACGGACATCCGCATTGAAAACCTGATAGGCGGTCCAAAAAGCGAGGTTCGCGAGGGCCCGGGCATTGAATGGATCAAGACGCAGCGCCGCTTCGAAATGGCGCTTGGCATCTGATGAACACGAATCCCGTTCGCGCTCGATCTCGCCCAAGAGGACATGTTCGTGATCGGTCAGCGCCTGTTTGGGTCGATGGCGAACACGTTCAATTCGGTCCTGTTCGATTTGGCCGGGGATCGTTTTGGCAATTTCGCGGGCAACCTCGTCCTGGATGGCCAGAACATCACCGGCATCCCTGTCGAACCGATCCGCCCAAAGATGCGTCTCATCCTCCACTTCGATCAGTTCAGCGGTGATCCGGACCTTGTCCTCGGTCCGGCGGACGGAACCATCGACAATATAGTTGACCTCCAGTTCCTTGCCAATTTCGTGGGCCGACATCTCTCTGTTTCGATATTGCAGGCTCGTGCGATGCGCGATGACGTAAAATCCGTAAAAGCGAGACAGTTCGGTGGTGATGTCCTGGGTAATCCCATCTGAAAAAAAGACGCTATCGGGATCCGCGGACAAAGTTTCAAACGGCAGAACAGCGAGCGCCGGGTTTTCCGGGACCGATGGAGTTTGCGGTGTCTGCTCGCGCATGGCGTCTTGGTTGACCCGCTCGTCGCGCAACCAATCCTCAAATGCCGGATCCTTGAGTTGAAATCCGGACAGAAACTCGCGCTCATCCAGAGGCGCGATATCGATCTCGTGAGAGTTAAGGGCCACGCGCGCGGGGTCGATCACCAGAGCCTGTGGTCCCAAATCCTTGCGCAACCCCGACAGAACCTGCCGCAGTGAGCCGCGGGCCTGTGCCTCCGGCCGATCTGACCATAGCAACGCCATGATTTCCTCTCGGCTGCGACTTCGTCCGGTAGAGACTGCCAAATAGGCCAGCAAGGCTTGTCCCCGACGTGCGTTGATCGCGATCCGGGTGCTGTCCGGCCCGGTTAGTGCGAAGCCGCCGGAAAGGGTCAATCGCATCATAAGAGAAACGTTCTTTCGATTTCACGCGTTATTCGCGTAGATTAACGGTGAAATCACGGCATTGGAAAGCAAGCTCGGCAGAAATTCACGTCTAGGCTGACATCTGGGTCACACCCTTGCTTTAGATAGAGGGCATCAAACAACAGATCCTACAGATGGAGCAAACGATGTCTTATTCAGTGTTTTCCACGATGACCGTCGCAGGCGCCGTCGCCGAGGCGACACTGGTTGCCCAAAACCGCGACCGTGAGGCCAAAAAGGCAAGCGCAATGCAGAAGAAGAGCATGCTCGATACGCTGCGTGATTGGACAAAAGCCGCAATAGGCGGCCGTTTTGACGCCAGTGCCGGGTCCGGACGCTCTGCGTAAAATGAGTTTTGACCGCGTGGGCTAAAAGGTTCGGCGCAGCCCCACCGCCCACGCGTTCGAGCTCGTGTCGGATTCAAAAACTCCGTAACCGTCCGATCTGTGATGCAGGCGAAAGAACAGATCGTCGCCGCGCCGGTTCACGTCGAATGCCGTTTCAAGATAATAATAAAACAGGGTGGTCTGTGACTCGTTTCTGCGCTCAATCTCTGTTTGCGGAGAGCTGGAGGTGAAGGACAGGCCAAACCCACCGCTGAAGCTGTCGAACCTCCACCAAGGGTTTTCTGGTGCATATCGCAGGGTTGCCGGAATCGCGAGTTCTATATGGTCGTTTCTGCCAAAGTGGCGGTTGAGCTGAACTTCCGCGCCAAACCGCCAACGGGAGTTGCCGATCGGATAGTCGATGCCGCCGATCACTCCGACAAACTGAGAATCGGCGTAGTCGAAATCATAAAAAGACCAGATCCCATCGAGGGTCATGATGCCGCCTTGGAGCGCGACATGGGCACGACCTTGTTTCATACCGAGACCCTGTGCGTTCGCGGCGTGCGACAGCGCCAAGCAAGTAAGAGATAAAAGGGCGCAATTCAAAAGCCACAAAAGGGAATATTTTTTCACAGTGTTTTTTCGTTACCTGAAAGAGTGCCTGCGGATTGCGTCGAAAGGTATATGTCCACAACCTGATGAATCCTATGAACTCCTGTTGACACGGATTACCCGCGCTGTATACCGCACACTTCGTTGGTGTTGGTGGCCCTCGCAAGAGCTTGCCTGTCGTCACGGCAAAATCCGTGGAAAGGACAACGCCCTCTCATAACCATGAAGAGGAGATCAGCCGGTGACAAAGAGAACCGCTGCCAAGCATAAAATCGACCGCCGGATGGGTGAAAACATCTGGGGTCGGCCAAAATCCCCGGTAAACCGTCGCGAATACGGACCTGGCCAACACGGCCAGCGCCGCAAAGGTAAGATGTCGGACTTCGGCCTTCAGTTGCGTGCCAAGCAAAAGCTGAAGGGCTATTACGGCGACCTGACCGAAAAGCAGTTCAAGCGTATCTACTCTGAGGCTGCGCGTGTGAAGGGCGATACCGGCGAGAACCTGATTGGATTGCTCGAGCGCAGGCTCGACGCCGTGGTCTATCGCGCGAAATTTGTGGCGACCATCTTTGCCGCGCGCCAATTCGTGAACCACAAGCATGTTCGCGTGAACGGTCAGATTGTGAATATTCCCTCCTATCGTGTGAAAGAAGGCGATGTGATCGAGGTTCGGGATCGCTCCAAGCAGATGGCGGCAATCCTCGAGGCGATCCAGCTGCCAGAGCGGGACGTGCCGGATTACATCGATGCCGATCATTCAAAACTCTCGGCAACTTTCGTGCGCACGCCGGGTCTGAGCGATGTGCCCTATCCTGTGATGATGGAGCCGAACCTCGTGATCGAATATTACGCTCAGAACTGATCGACGATCTCATAGTGTCTTATTTTCAAAGCCGCGGCGCGCAAACGCCGCGGCTTTGTTTGTTTACAGCGGCAGGATGACCGATGCTTGGGGTGATGGATCGGCTTTGAAAGGCTGTGGAATGCCTCTAGTCACAGCGTCGTGACATAGCTATGACGGGTTTTGGAGGACGTTAAGATGTCAGAGATAGAGCCTCAGCCCGGCATACTCAAAATCGCGCCCTATGAGGGCGGGGCCAGCCATATCGCCGGTGTGGCCAATGCGGTCAAACTGAGTTCCAACGAAAATCCCCTGGGCCCGAGCATGGCGGCACGGCAGGCGTTTTCCAAAGCGGCGTTCGATCTGCATCGCTATCCGTCAACAGATCATCGCGCTTTGCGCGACACGATCGGCTCCGTTCTCGGCCTTCAGTCGGATCGCATCATCTGCGGTGTCGGCAGCGATGAGATCCTGTCTCTTCTGTGTCAGGCCTATGCTGGTCCGGGCGATGAGGTCATCCATACGGAGCATGGGTTCGCTATCTATAAGATTGCCGCGCTGACGAACGGCGCCACACCTGTCGAAGTACCGGAGCGTGCGCGCGTGACAGATGTTGATGCGATCCTTGCCGCGCTGACGCCGCGGACACGTCTCATCTTTGTTGCTAATCCCAACAACCCGACAGGAACAATGATTGGCGAGGGAGAGATTGCGCGACTGGCGGATGCGTTGCCACCACAGGTTTTGCTCGTGCTGGATGGGGCCTACGCCGATTACGTTGAGAATTACGATGGGGGCGCCCGCCTTGTCGAGGCGCGACAGAATGTGTTCATGACGCGAACGTTTTCAAAGATTTACGGTCTTGGCGGCTTACGCGTCGGCTGGGGGTACGGACCGGCGGAGATCATTGACGTTCTGGGCCGCATCCGGGGTCCGTTTAACCTTAGTAGCGCTGCATTGATGACAGCCGAGGTTGCTATGCGCGACACCGCCTGGATCGAAAAGTGCCGGGCGGAGAATACCCGGATGCGCGCTTGGCTGTCTGCGGCCTTGGCCGAGCATGGTGTGGTGTCCGACACGTCGTATGCCAATTTCATTTTGGCACGCTTTGCCGATCGGGAAGAGGCGGAGGCTTGTAACGCGTATTTGCAAAGCGAGGGTCTGATCGTTCGGGGCGTGAGCAGCTATAACCTGCCGCATTGTTTGCGCATCACAGTGGGTGACGAGCCGAGCTGCCGCCGCGTGGCGCATGCGGTTGGACAGTTCATGAACGCCTTTCCCAGAGCCGAGGCCGACGCAGAGACTGGAGCCGGAGCCGCGGTATGAGTCTCAGCTACGAGCGCGTGGCGCTGATCGGTCTTGGGCTGATTGCGTCCTCTATGTTCTGGGCGATCAAACGTCGCGGGCTTGCGACCGAGGTCGCAGGATATGCCCGGTCCGAGGAGACGCGCGCAACAGCTCGTGAGATCGGTCTGTGTGACCGGGTCTGCGAGACCGCGGCAGAGGCTGTCGAGGGGGCCGATCTGGTGGTGCTTTGCGTACCGGTCGGTGTGATGGGCGCGGTCGCGGCCGACATCGCAACCGCGCTCAAACCCGGTGCGACGCTCAGCGATGTCGGATCGGTGAAACAGGCCGTCTTTGACGCGGTTGGCCCGTATGTGCCGACAGGTGTCAATTTCGTCCCGGCACACCCGATGGCGGGTACGGAGCATTCCGGCCCACGCTCTGGTTTTGCGGAGCTCTTTGATAATCGCTATTGCTTGATTGTCCCCGATCCCAATGCGCGACCGGAGGCCGTCAATCGTCTCGAGGCATTCTGGCAGGCGCTGGGATCCAACACCGAACGGATGGATGTGGCGCATCATGACCTTGTTTGTGCCGTGGTTAGTCATGCGCCCCATCTGATCGCCTATACAATGGTCGGCGTGGCCGACGATCTGCGCCGGGTCACCGATAACGAAGTGACGAAGTATTCCGCTGCAGGATTTCGCGACTTCACGCGTATCGCCGCCAGTGATCCGACCATGTGGCGCGATGTCTTTTTGAACAATCGTGACGCGACGCTTGAAATTCTGGGGCGCTTTACCGAAGAGCTCTTTGCGCTTCAACGCGCAATCCGGACGGGCGACGGGCCCTTGCTTCATGACTACTTTACCCGGACGCGGGAGATCCGGCGCGGGATAATTGAGGCCGGTCAGGACACGGATGCGCCGGATTTCGGCCGCATCGGCAAAGCATGAGACGCGGTCTTGTCAGCGTTCTTTTGGCTTTGGCTCTGGGCTCGTGTTCGATCCTCGGAAGTCGGGAAAAGGCCCCGATTGTCACGCGCGGGGCCGTCTGCGGTACGCCGATGATCCAGGGCGTCAAGCTGGGCGATGTCGAGGGGCCGGGCCGCTGCGGCATTAAGGATGCGGTTGAGGTCGACGCAATTGGCGGGGTTTACTTGAGCCAGCCCTCGCGCATGAATTGTGATCTGGCGCAAACGCTCAATGGTTGGGTCACCGATCAGATGACGCCGCTTGTCGGGAAAACCGGTGACGGTGTCGAAAGCCTACAGATTGCGGCGCATTTTTCCTGCAAGACACGCAACGGCCAGCCGGGTGCGCGTCTTTCAGAGCATTCGTTCGGCAATGCGATCGACATATCGGCTTTCAATCTGGCGGATGGCACATCGCTCACTGTGCTTAGCGATTGGGGGAAAGGTAAATCCGGCCGAGTGCTGCGCAAGCTACACAGTTCTGCCTGCGGTCCGTTCGGGACAGTTTTGGGGCCGAATTCCGATCGGTTTCATAAAACGCATTTTCACTTCGATATCGCTCGGTACCGCGGTGGGCCTTACTGCAAATAACGGGCGCTACGGCTCTGCCTGAAGCGTTTCAAGATAGGCCAGCAGGTCGGCCAGGTTCTGGCTGACCATCAGCGTCTGACCGCTCTTTAGCTGCAAAGGAACCTGGAGCGCGCTGTCCAGGATCGGACCATAGACCGGCATGTCACCGCCATGCGCCAGCAGGCGGGTCCGCCCGTCAATCTGAACAGAAACCTCTTTCAGGGGAAAGTGCCCCTCATTGCGCGCAGAGATTTGGGTCAGGTCCGGTATATCGACATTCAAGATCGCAGACATTGGTCCCGTCCCTGTCGCATCGGCGCCATGGCATTGGATGCAATGGTTTTGGTACAAAACCTGACCATTTTGAGGGTCGACCTCCTGGGCTACTGCCGCTCCTGTCAAAGCGGACAGAATACCGAAAATGATACGACGCATGGCTCGCGCTCCTTAATGAAGAAACGTTGCTGTGTGAGGATCACTATACCTGAGTTTTCGTCTGAAATGTGACTGCAAAGGTCACCGGATGACGTCACTTTGTGAACCGGCCTTGTGTTGAATGCGAAATGTCAGCGACCGATGGTGTGTCATCCCAGACCGCTATTACATCAATTATGAATGGATTACGTTTCCACCAGCCTTTGTCACCGGCCTTTGTCACCGGCCTTTGTCACCTACGTTTGAACCAAAGAGGTTCTGCTTCTGGTCTCTGAACCATCTATAGACATCGAAGGCCAGTGTTCGATCCCTACGCTCGTAAATATAACCTCTACCACTATTTTCTTCCTTATTCCGCAAGCTAAAACTGAAGCCTTTGGCGAGCATTCGCGACTTGAAAACAACAGGTGAGCCTGCGGCCACGGCAACCCGAAAGAAACACACGCATATCGTCCGGTGTTTGCATCGCGCGCCACACCATTCGTTTTTCGCCTGTGTCATCTTCGACCATGCAGGTTTCCGGATCAGGCCACTTGAGCGCCTCTGGCTATTCCGTGACGTCATCCTGGATCAAAAAGGTGCCGCACTCTGGGCTGTGTTGCTCTTGTTCGGAAGGGCAACGCCGTTCGTCTCCGCCAGCATCAACTGGGCGGGTAGCGCAACGGTCATCGAGTTGATCGCGAGAACACCGGACCAATCTTTGGTTGAAGCACCCCACAGATCTTTCAACGCGGCATGTGCCCTCTTTTTCTCGCCTCGAATGTGTCCGTCGATCACGGAAACTACCTCAACCGCATGATTGGCGCGGGACCGATAGGCACAGGGCCCAGAAAAACCCGACCATTTCGGAACGTGAGCGGGATATCCAGCGTCTGGGGATTGCCTGCCAGTTGCGCCACGAGCGACAACCCATCCTCGATGGTCTGGCTTAGGCGCGCGGGTAGGGCGCCGGATTCGACACTCAATCGGAGGATTTCTCGCCAGTTGCGCGCCTTGATCGTGATCTCGCCTGTGGGCTGGCCGCCCGTGTCAATGTCCAGACTGCCCGCCATCTGCAGCTCTAGACGACCCCAACGGGCCTCGGCCAGTCGCACGTCCAGCGCACGAGGTTGGGGTCGCGCGACCTCAATCGCGTCGAGATCCCAAGGCGCATCAAAGGCGAAAGTCATGTCGGCCGTCAGAGCATCTAGCGTCTCTGGCAGACTGCCTCCCGGATCAATCCTTGTCCGCCAGTCGAGAGCTGGGGCAAAACCGTCAGCTGTCAGTCGAATTTGGTATCGCGCCTCTGCCTCTGCCTCTGTCTCTGTCTGTGTCTTGGGCAGCCGCATTGCATCGAGTTCGACCATAGCGGCGCGCAACGGCTGCACGGACATTTCCTTCTGAATACTCAAATCAGATACAGCGAAGCTCACCCGCTCCAGCGCCAGATTGTCCTGCAGCCGCGTTTCCATGACCGCTTGCATATCTTGGGAGGCAACCTCGTATCGCGCCAAAGGCGTGGCAAAACGCTGATCGGCTGGCCAAATGGCGTCGATATGCCAGGGCCGGACGCTCTGCGCGCGAAGCTCAAAAGATGGTGCGTCCCAGGCCAATCCTGTCTCTGGATCTGCGAGCGAGAGGTTCCTGATGACCGTGTCGAATTTCGCTGGAAAGCCTGTTGTCTCAATGTCCAAGGTCTCGGCGACCCAGCCCTCGGCACGCCGGTCTTCGATCCAGTCCGATATAGCGGCGCTCATGCCAGCTGAACCGATCGCCCAGTAGATTGACCAGATTAACCCACAGCCGATCAGCATGCTAAAGAGACGGATCATAAAATTACCTGCGCTGGCAGGCCCCTTTCTTGTCGCCGCACCATGGTGTTTAAGGCGCGTGCACGGAAAGGAACAGCGAAATGACCATGTGGGTCTTCGGCTATGGTTCATTGGTCTGGAACCCAGGCTTCGAGGCGAGCGAAAAGGTGCTGGCCCGGCTGACGGGCTATCACCGCAGCTTTTGCATGCGTTCCATTCATCATCGCGGAACCGAAGACGAACCGGGTCTTGTTCTGGCTCTTGATGCGTCTCCTGCAGACGTCTGTCAGGGTGTAGCATTTGCGGTGAGTGCTGGAGAAGAGGAGGCGGTTCTGGCCAATCTGCGCGAGCGCGAACTTATCTCATCTGCTTATGTCGAGAAGAACCTGCCGCTGGATCTTGTCGATGGACGCCGGGTCATGGCCGTCACTTATGTTGTCGACCCAGACCATGTCCAATATTGCGGAAGACTGGCGCTGGAATATCAGGCTCAGATCATCGCAAACGCGGTTGGCGGGCGCGGTCCGAACGATGAATATCTGTACCGTACCGTTGATCATCTAACCGAATTGGGGATCGGGGACCACGATCTTGAATGGTTGATGCACCGTGTGCGTGCTCTCAAAGCATAAGTCCTTGGATTACGGCTCTGAACTGCGTAAGCTGTTAATAGAAAAACAATGCCGGGAGCCGTCCTGATGGACCAGCCGGATCACGAGGTCGAGCCGCAGTTTTCGCGCCCGATAAGGCAGATCGTTCTGATGTTGATGGTGCTTGCACTCACCGGCGCAGGCGCGTTTTTGGCGTTGCCGCGCGTTATGCCGGTTTTTCAGGCCAATCCCTACCTGAACGGTTTCATTCTTTTCGTGTTTGTCATTGGTGTGGTGGCCTGTTTCTGGCAGGTCTTGCAACTCATCGGCTCAGTAAGATGGATTGAAGACTTTATCGCGGCGCGGCCCGGGCACAGGCTGGTTAAACCGCCTCAGCTTTTGGCGCCGATGGCCACCTTGCTGGGTCAGCGCAACAAACGGATGACGATTGCATCTGGCTCCGCGCGGTCCATTCTCGATTCCGTCGCGCAACGGATCGACGAGGCACGCGAGATCACGCGATACATCGTCAGCATGCTGATTTTTCTGGGCCTTTTGGGAACATTCTACGGTCTGGCGACAACCGTACCTGCGGTTGTTGACACGATCCGATCCCTAGCACCGCAGGATGGCGAAGAGGGTGTCGAGATTTTCAATCGCCTGATGACAGGTCTTGAGGCGCAATTGGGCGGTATGGGCGTTGCCTTTGCCTCGTCGCTTCTTGGGCTTGCCGGATCGCTTGTTGTTGGTCTTCTCGAGCTCTTCGCGGGCCATGGGCAGAACCGGTTTTACAGAGAGTTGGAGGAATGGGTCTCGACCATCACGCGCGTGGGTTTTTCGGCCGGAGACGGCGTGATGGACGGCGATGCGGGGTCTGACGCCGGGCTCATGGCAGGGCTTGCCGATCACATGAGCGAGCAGATAGATGCCTTGCAGCACGTGCTGGCGCGGTCGGATGAAAGCCGCGTTGAGATGGAGCATCGGTTAGGTGATCTGGCGCAAGCCGTCGCGCATCTCAGCGAGCGGATGGATGGCGGCGGGGACGCCGTTGGCGCATTGACGCGTGTGGCGGACGGTCAGGATCGATTGATCGAACGGTTCGAGCAAAGCGGCGCCGCTGGCGAGGGCATCGATCCCGAAAGCCGGATGCGATTGCGATCTATTGATGTGCAGATGTTGCGCATTCTCGAAGAAATCAGCGCCGGACGTCAGGAGAGTATTGCGGAATTGCGGACCGATCTGGCCGAGCTCGGGCGCGTTATAGCACGGATCGAGACACCCAAGCCGCGTTCGAAACCTGTGAAATCAACCGGTCTTGCCAGCTCCTATCGACGGGTTGAAAACGACCCGGATAGGGGCGGTTGAGCCGTGGCGCTATCGCGGCGTACCGGGGCGCGCTTTCAGGCTTCGATCTGGCCGGGCTTCGTGGATGCCATGACGGGGCTTCTTCTTGTCTTGATGTTCGTCCTGACAATTTTCATGATCGTTCAGTTTGTCTTGCGCGAAGAAATCTCTGGCCAGGCGGATGAGTTAAACGCCCTGTCAGGAGAGGTTGCGGCCCTGGCGGACGCGCTTGGTTTGGAACAATCTCGCAGTGCTAACTTGGGCCAACAGGTTGGCGCATTGACGGCCACTTTGGATGAAGCGCGCGCGCGTCAGTTGGAACAATCGGATCTGATCGCAACGTTGCAGCGCCAGACGGAGACGCAGCGCGATCAGTTGTCTCAAGCTGAAACACAAATCTCCGATTTTGAGGCGCAGGTGGCGGGGCTCTTGGCCCAGCAGCGCACTGATCGCGACCAGATTTCGGAGCTGGAGGGGGCGCGCACAGCGCTTTTGGACGAGCAACAGCAGCTTCAGCTCGCCTTGGCCGGTCTTCGGGAGGAGATCGATGCCGAACAAGAGGCGGCTCGGCTGG
Source organism: Pseudomonadota bacterium (assembly GCA_039025595.1). Lineage (GTDB taxonomy): Bacteria > Pseudomonadota > Alphaproteobacteria > Rhodobacterales > Rhodobacteraceae > Roseovarius. The sequence goes on from JBCCNY010000035.1 coordinate 13,555, forward strand.
CCGCGGCTCAGCGCGAGGCATTGGAGGCTATCGTCACCGAGATGCAGCGGGAGAGAGAAATCGTCCGTGCCCGTGAAACCGCGTTGAATACAGAAATCGAGGGTCTTGAGGCGCAGTTGAGCGAAGAGGAGCGGGCGCGTCTGGCAGAGGCGGCGGCGGCAGAAGCCCTTCGCGACCGGCTGCAAAATGCCGACACTGAGCTAACAGCCATGACGCTCGCTCTCGAAGAACAGCGCCGCGCCGCCGAAGAAACGCTGAC
>JBCCNY010000036.1:0-13799 GCA_039025595.1 Pseudomonadota bacterium
AGACCGGGCAGCGCAGCCCGCTCGAGATATCGCGCGCGCGCTCTTCGAGTACTGGATCGTCTAATACCTCATCGGGCTGAACCGCCAAGGCAGGCGTTGTCAAAGCCAGCAGCACGGCGATCGCCAACGCCTTCATTCCGCGGGCACTCCGTCAGAGACAGGGGTTTTTCGTGCGCCGGCGGCCACGCGATAGCGCCGATCTGTTAGCGACAGAACACCACCGATCGCCATCAGGATCGCACCGCCCCAGATCCAGTTTGCCAGAGGTTTGTGATAGGTTCTGAGCGCCCAGCCACCGCTCAGCTGCGCGTCACCGATCACCACATACATATCCCGCAGAAAGCCGATATCGAGCGCGGCTTCCGTGGTGGGCATCCCCGCCACCGGATAAATCCGCTTCTCAGGCGTGAGCAGGCCAACCTCACGGCCATTTTTGGCAAGTCCGATGATCGCCTCAGTGGAATAGTAATTGGGGCCTTCGAATTGTCGCACATCCTGCAAGGTTAACGTATAGCCCGCCATGTCGAAGCTCTCGCCGATCTGGGCCACGCGGATATCCTCCGTCTCCCAAGCCATCATGCCGGCGACCCCGGCCATCGTGACGCCTAACCCGCCATGCGCCACCGCCTTGCCCCAATCGGCACCTGGCAGGCGGAAAAGCCGACCCAGACGATTGGATCCGCGTCCGGTGCGGCTCCATAGATCTACTGCCGCGCCGGATATGAGCCAGGCGGCCAGGGCCATCCCAATCGGTCCAAGCGCGCTTCGCCCGGTCTGCATGGCCCAGGCAAGCGCCCCAACGGCCAAGGCGAGGATCAGCGCGCCGCGCAGCGAACGTATCGCGCGACCCAGTTTGGCGCGCTTCCACGGCAGCATGGCGCCGACAGGCAGGATCGCCCCGAGCGCCAGCATAAAAGGGGCGAAGACCATGTTAAAAAACGGCGCACCCACGCTCAGCTTTCGATCAAAGAATATTTCGGCCACCAATGGCCAGATCGTGCCTACAAAAATCACCAACGCCGAAACCGCCAGAAGAACGTTGTTGGCCACCAGCATGGATTCCCGGCTGACGACGCCAAAGACGCCCTTGGCCTGCAAGATCCCGGCTCGCAGAGTGAAAAGGGTGAGGCCAAGCATCATAAAAATGGCCGTGATCAGGAGCAGGAACTGCCCGCGTTCAGGGTCATTGGCAAAAGCGTGGACCGAGGTCAACACGCCCGAGCGAGTAATGAAGGCCCCGATCATCGAAAACCCAAAGGCCAGAATGGCCAGCAGGATCGTCCAGCTTTTCAGCGCCTCACGTTTTTCGACGACAATCGCTGAATGCAGGAGTGCCGCCGCGATCAGCCAGGGCATGAACGATGCGTTTTCCACCGGATCCCAGAACCAGAACCCGCCCCAGCCGAGCTCGTAATAGGCCCACCAGGATCCAAGCGCGATGCCCACGGTCAAAAAGAGCCAGGAGGCCAATGTATAGGGTCGCACCCAGCGGCCCCAGGCGGCATCGACCCGCCCCTCGATCAGGGCCGCCACGGCAAAGGAGTAGGTAACCGATAGACCCACATATCCGACGTAGAGAAAGGGCGGATGAAAGGCGAGCCCGGGATCCTGCAAGAGCGGGTTGAGGTCCTGGCCGTCAAAAGGTGGCACCGCGAGGCGCAAAAACGGGTTCGACGTGAACAGAATGAACGCCATAAACGCGGCACCGATCATCGCCTGCACGGCTAAAACCCGCGCCTTGAGTGTCGGAGGCAGGTTGTCCCCGAACCACGCGGCAAAGCCACCGAAGAGCGTCACGATAAGTACCCATAACAGCATGGATCCTTCGTGATTGCCCCAGACGCCGGTGATCTTGTAGAGCATCGGCTTGGCCGAATGGCTGTTGGCGGTGACAAGCTGGACAGAGAAATCCGAGGTCACAAACGCCCAGGTGAGCGCGGCGAACGCCAGCGCCGTGAGCAAGAATTGCAGCGTCGCGGCAGGCTCTGCCACAGCCATCCATCCCGGCCAACGTCGCGCTGCGCCGACCAGCGGCACAACCGCTTGGAACAAGGCGACCACGAAGGCGAGGATCAGTGCGAAATGGCCTAGCTCGATGATCATGGAACTAGTTTAAACGCTCGCGCCCCGGGTTCAATCCCAAGCGTTGCGACCCAAGATCACAGGCGTGTCAGAGCACTAAGCGCGGCTGCGATGCCAATCGGCCAGTGCGGGGTTATCGTCAGGTTGGACCGAGGCGAGCGTCAGCGACGCGTCGGGTCTTGTGCTGGCCACGCCGGGGCTTTCCGCATTAAGCGCCCTGAGGTTTCGCAGTCCGTCAATAACTTGTGGCGTACGCCCAATGGAGGTCGCGATCGAGCGTTGAAAGGCCTGACCCTTGGCCTGGTGCCGTGCCCCGAAATAAAAGCTGACAATGGCGCCCAAGAGCCACCAAAGCGGCTCTGGCACCAATGCAATCCCCTGCATGCGTTCGGCAAACCAGATCGGGTCAACCATTGCGGAAACGAACAACCCCAATGTGCCCAAGGCCATGGCCGGACGCGGGATCCTGTTCAACCCGTCGATCAAGCGATCAAACCAACCCTGCCGTTCGCGGGCAAACTCGGCCGTCAACTGGGCCAGCGCGGCTTGCTGAACTTCCGTTGCGCGTGCGTCCGACTTCTCGGCGTTGACACGAAACACCTCAGCGGTCTCGGCCAGTGTTGTCCGGCCGCCTCCAAAAATCAGAGATAGTGCTTTCTCGATCAGCCCCATGACGCTGTCCTTTCGGCAAAACTCTTCGCACTGAGATGATAGCGCGGCGAGATGAATTCCTCGGCGCGGCGGATCCAGCCGCCTTTGCCACCCGCGCGCGACCGGGCGTATTTCCGCGAGGCCGGACGCCGATCGGCAATGCGAAAATAGTAATTGCGTCGCGCAATCCCGTAAGCGTCGGCAATGTGATCCGGTGCAGCCTGCGCCGCCGCTTCGGCCGCCGCAACGGTGTTGGGTCCGATCGCCCCATCGACAGCGATGCTCTGCCCCATCTCGCGCAACAAACGTTGGAGGATTTTGACCGCGTTGCCCCCGGCATTGACATACATGTCAAAGACGCTCGCCCTCAACATCGCAGGCAGTTGGTCGATTCCGGGGCGAATGTAGTAATGGTCGACAAAAATCTCTTCGGCCTGCGCTTGCGTCAAGGCCCGTACATCCGCCACATTGACCCGGCCGTCTCCCGTTAGGTCAAGACCCAGACGCCGCATGGTGTGAATGGTGACGCCGTATTTTGTGGCACCTCCGGGATCGTCGGGATCGTTTACGAAACCGCCTTCGCGACCTACGATGTCCCGGGCAATCTGTTGAACGCTGTGCAAGGCGCAACCCTCCTGATTGGTTGCGCGCAGCCTCCGGGCGCCTCTTTAAGATTCGCTAACAGGACCGTTCGTTGCCAGACATTCGCTCGGAATTTCGTCTTCCGGACGCGCCTCCAGCGCTTCTGTGACCTCTTTGGGACGGTATTCTTCATCGTGTTTGGCGAGGATTTCCGTCGCCGTAAAGACCGCGCCGTCATAGGTTCCCAAGCCCACCATATCCTCATCTTCGGCGAAAAGATCCGGCAGAACGCCGCGATAGCGGACTTCGATCGCGCAATAGCCATCGGTGACAGAAAAGACGATTGTGTCGCCCTGTCCGCGCACCAGCGTGCCGCTCTGAACAAGTCCGCCGATCCGAAACACCTCATCGGGCCGAGGTGGTTCGGCCAAAACTTCTGTCGGGGACCGAAAGAAATTGATACCGTCGCGCATCGCGTAGCCGATCAGGGTCGTTGCAGCGATCAGCGCCAAAGTGGCGATACTGATGATTTGGATCCTGCGCTTTTTCTTGAGCGTCTTCATGGCGGTCTGGATCCCTGCTGGCACAAACGACAGAATGTGTGGCGCATCTCACGTGCTGACGTAACATCTGTTAAGTCGATTACAAGCACAAGACAGCCGGTCCGTAGGTATTGCAGATCGCGGTGTCGTGACTTGCGTCAGGCGGGGTCGAAAGAGATTTCTCGGCGCAGAAAAAGCGTGGCGCGGTCCGACGTCGCGCGGGGATCGGAGGTCGTCAGAAACCGTGTTTCAGAGGCATCCTCTCCGCGCATTTCCGGGCGACGATCAAGATAATCAAAGAGGCTGTCGGCGACCAGTTTGGGCTGAGAAATCAACCGAACATCGGGACCGAGTGCCTCAGCAAAAACATGTTCAAGCAAAGGGTAATGCGTACAGCCCAGCACCGCAGCCTCCGGTGTGGGCATCTTTCGCATCAGCGCGTCGACATGGCTGCGAACAAGCGCCTCGGCAAGGATCATATCACCATCTTCGATGGCATCGACCACCCCGCCGCAGGCTTGCGCCTCGACGTCCACACCCACAGCGCGAAAGGCTAGTTCGCGTTGGAACGCGCGGCTGCGCACGGTGGCAGGCGTCGCAAAGAGAGCGGCATGTTTTACATCCACCTCGCGGGGCGGAGAATTGTCACCCCAGTCCCGTTCGGTCAGCGCCTCAATCAGGGGCACGAAGACACCCAGTACCCGTTTCCCCGGTGGCACGCCCGCCTCTTGCATCCGGCGCAACGCCGCCGCCGAGGCGGTATTACAGGCCAAGATCACCAGATCACAGCCCTCCTTCCACAGCCGGGCCACATGGCGCGATGTCAGATCAAAGATATCGTCCTGATCTCGCGTCCCGTAGGGAGTGTTCGCGTTGTCACCAAGATAGACCAGCGGCAGGTCCGGCAGACGCGTTTCAATCGCGTCAAGAACCGTCAAGCCGCCCAGTCCACTATCGAAAATCCCCACCGCCATAGCCTACAGGCCCCTATCACGCCAAAAGAAAGAACAACAACGTCGTACCAAGTATCTCACGACTGCCGAAAACGTGCCGACCTGGTCAGTCGAAACTCCAATCAAACGCCTCGCAAATATTGCCGTCCTACGATATCCGGGCTGACACCCCCAAGCTCGAGGGTTTTGCGACGCAATAACCTTGTTAAACCGTTTTTGTCGTTTCGATAAATCTCGATAGAGTCAGGTAAAACCGGCTCGCCGATCACAATAGGTAATGGTTTTCCGACTTTTCTGCGAAACTCCCCCACGAACATGCCGAGCCTGAGTGAGCCATGTAAGTGACTAGATATCTGAAACGCACGGCTGTTTGCGCCGAAAAAGAACACCGGAATGCAGGTTGCCCTGGTGGCCAAGATGATTGACGCGGCGGTCTCAGGCCACAAGGGCTCAGCCGGTTCACTGAACATGGTTTTGGACGTGGCTACGGTCCCGCTGGGAAAAATGCCCAACGCGCCGCCGTCTTTTGTAAATCTTAAGGCATCGGACAGGCCTTTTCGATTGAGACGTTTGGCGGCAAGAGAATCGTCAAATGAAATCGGGCATACAATTCGCTTTAACTCGGCTGATTTCGTGAAAACCGAATTCGCCAGAATGCGAAAATCGTCTCGTGTTTGGCTGAGCAAATGACCCATGATCAGGCCATCAAGTATACCGTACGGATGATTGGCAATAAGAACCAGCGGCCCTGTGCGCGGGATCGATGCCAATGAGCCTTTCACAAGATCCGCCGTGACCCCGTAGCGTTCGACCATCACCTGCCAGAAATCACGGCCAGCGGCCACTTCGTCCTCGTATCCTTTGGCGCGTTTGATCAGGCGTTTACGCCCGCCCAGGCTTTCGAGAGCGCGGATCATCGCACGGCCGCCCCGGGTCTGAGCTGAGTAGGCGTAGCTGATATCGCGTGCGATTTGGCGGTTTTGCTCGATCATCCTCGTTCACCCGATTCGACGTTTTTATAATTTTGCGATCTTGGTCTGGCCAGTAGGTATAAAGCTTTTATGACAAAATAGGTTCTCACCTTAGATGGTGGATCAGCTGCCGTCGGTCAGTCCAGACCTCGCAAAGACCCCGTTGTGCCGCGCACACGACCCAAATATCGCCATGGCGCCACGAGGCTTTAGGGTAGATGTCATCATGACCACCAAAATGTGCAGCAAATAACACGCTTTGCTGGCCCCTCGCGATTTTTCTGCTATTGCGAAGCGACCGCGTTCAGAAAGTGTCACGATGGATTGGGATAAGCTGAGAATTTTTCACGCGGTGGCAGATGCCGGCAGCCTGACGCATGCGGGCGATCTACTCAATCTGTCGCAATCAGCGGTGTCTCGTCAGGTTCGCGCGCTGGAGGAATCGCTAAACGCGATCTTGTTTCACAGGCACGCGCGCGGTCTAATCCTGACCGAACAAGGTGAACTTCTGTTCGACGCGACGCGCGCCATGAACAAGCGTCTCGATGCCGCAACCGCCCGGATCCGAGATAGCGAAGAGGAAGTGTTCGGCGAGCTGCGCGTCACCACTACGATCGGGTTTGGCACGCTCTGGCTCGCGCCGCGCCTGCCAAAACTCTTTGACACGCATCCTGACCTCAATATCGATCTGATGCTGGAAGAACGGGTGCTGGATCTGCCCATGCGAGAGGCTGATGTCGCCATCCGGATGAAAGAGCCCAGCCAGGCCGATCTGATCCGCAAAAAACTCATGTCTGTGCATATGTGCCTCTATGCCTCGCCGGATTACCTGGCCGATCATCCGGCACCCGAAAACTCTGAGGATCTTCGCAATCATCGCCTGCTATGTCAGAGCCCTCGGTCGGCGCAGGTGGGTGCAGGCGCCAGCCTTGTCCGGGAATTGATGACCTATGACATTCCCGCGCTTTTGACGGTGAACAATTACTTCGGCGTCCTTCAGGGCGTGTTGCACAATATCGGGATCGGTGTGCTGCCCGACTATCTCAGCCGCGACTTTCCTGACCTCGTCAGAATACTGCCAGAGGTCTATTCGGCCGATGTCCCGGTGTTTCTGGCCTATCCCGAGGAGTTACGGCATTCCCAGCGGATCGCCGCCTTTCGTGATTTTGTTCAGGAAGAAATACTGAGCTATCGTAAGGGATTGTAAAGTCTGAACTTTACTACCTTGAGCACTGTAAAAACTGATATGCATTTAGCGCATATCGGAGATGTCAAAACTGCGGTGAAATTAGACTTGAACGCTTAAATCATCAGCACTAACTCCATGGCATGACGCGAGCACCGAGGTGCTTGGTCATAACCTCCCTGTTGGACTTCGGCCGAGCCTTGTGCTCGGCCTTTTTTTGTCCGCTCAACTTGGCGCGCTGAACCGCATCAACCCGTGATGACAGTTTCAGATGATGGGCAAATCGGGATCAGCGAACCGCGTCAGCGGCACCGCACCCCGCTCCGTCAGAGCAATCACCTCTTCATGGACCATAATTCGGCCTGACCGGGTCTTGATGTAAGGCTCTAATGTCAAAACCATCCCAGCCTGAAGCAGCGTTTCGTCGCTTTCCAAAAACGACAGCCCCTCGGTCAAATGCAGGCCCAGCCCGTGGCCCAATCGCGCGATCTGACGCCCGGTCACCTCGGTCATCGCGCGCCAGACATCGCAGGCGCGTGCACCCGGCCGCGCGACCTCAAAACCCGCGGCGGCTGCGTCAATCAGCGACCGATGGGCCTGAACAGCACATTCGCTTGCATGAGCAATGGCGAAGTTACGGTCGAAGTCGCTAAAATAGCCTCCCAGGACTGCGCCGGTATCCAGCATCAGCACATCTCCGGACAAAAGAGGCCGATCATGGGCCGGAGAGATCACATCTTCATACCCGTCCTGCCCCGCCGCGCCTGCCAGAAAACCGACCCAGTCCGCGCCCTCTTGAAGCAGCAGCCGTTGAAACCCGCGAAAGACTTCCGACAAGGCCACGCCCTCTCCCGCGATCTCGCCGACCCGGTCAAAGGCGCGGTTGGCTAAGGCACAAACAGTACCGATTTGTTCGATTTCGGCCGGTGATTTGATGGCGCGCAGCGCGGCGACGATCCCGCAATCCGACAAGATCGGATGCGGGCAGGCGTCGCGCAAACGTGCAAAATCGGCCAGTGGCATGCGTAGATGACTTTCGGGCCCATCTGGCGTCCCCACCGGGCCGCCGATCTGCGTCAGCACCTCTAACAGAAGGCTTACACCGTCATCTTCGGGATGCGGCGCGGGCCAGGTTCGGATATCGCGCACCCAACTCCGTCCCATTAAGGCGGCGCCAATTTCCGGGATCACGGCAATCGGCGCGCCATCCGCGGGCAGCACCACAAACCACGGTCGCGAGGGCGAGGCCCAGAACCGCGTCAGAAAACCTGTAAAATAGCAGATATCGGTTTCTGTCGTGATCCAGAGCGCAGCCAGACCGTTACGTTGCATCGCCTCTTGAGCAGCCTCCAGACGCCTGCGGTACTCGTCCTCAGGAAACATCGGCCTGCTCGCTCACCACACAGAGCACCCGCGCATCGGCGGGCAATTGCATCTGTCTCAAAGCTGCAAGACCGGCGCCGCCCGATGGTGTGGTGGCCAAGTCCAGTCTGTCCAACATAGGCATCGCCTCGGCGGCTTCCTCTTCTGATATCGTCGCAAAAACATCCGCATCGCGCGCCAGACCGTGCAGTGCAATAAGTGACGGCTCCTTGCAATCAAGACGCCCCATTGACGAGACAGGTCCGGGGGCCAGTACGGGACGCCCAGCCTCAATGCTGGCCTTGAGCGCCGGCGCGACCTCAGGTTCGACATTGATGATCTGCTGTCCGTCGCCCCAAAACGAGCGCCAAAAGGCCGCGCAGGCCGCGGACATGCCCCCGACACCGCATTGTAAAAAGATATGGGTGGGCGGCGCTGGCATCTGACGCGCCGCCTCGTCGGCGAGGGTCACATAGCCTTCCATTAACCTGTGGGGCAGCTCGAAATAACCCGGCCAGGAACTGTCAGAGAGCAGCGTCCATCCCTGGTCATCCGCCGCTTTGGCAGCCGCTTCCATACTCTCTTCGTATTGCGCGCCCGCACGCACCACCTCCGCGCCGTGATGCCGCAATCGTTCGGCAAAGCTCTCGGGCACCGTCTGAGAAATATAGACAATCGACCGAGCCCCGAAACGCTTGGCGCCGAAGGCCAGTGAGAGCCCGTGATTGCCGGCGCTAGCGGTGATGTAGCTGCGCCCCCTAAGCGCCTGCCTGAGATCATCAGATCCCGTCTCCAGCGCATGATGCGCCAGAACATAAGCCGCGCCGAGCGCCTTGAAGCTGCCCATACCCATCCGGCCACGCTCATCCTTGACCCAGACTTCTGCTCCCAGACCCGTCACCTGACGGAGCGGCGTCTTGCCCGCAATCAGGCATTGGTCCACCACACGACGCGCCGTTGCGGCATCGATGCTTGGCGCCGGCGCGCCCGCCAGAGCCTCACCCGGCAAACCATTGCGCCGATATGGATTATCTGTGATCTGCATTCACGCTCTCTCGCCCGCTGTGCGCTTCACCTTGCCGATCTGCGCGAGACTTTCAAGCGCACGCGCCTTGTTTTGCTGCGCCCTCTTTTCCCCGCAGAAGCGATAGAATAAAAGCCCGGTGAGTGAGGCTGCAGGGGGCACGACATAATGCAAGAGCCGGCGATTACGCCCGATCTGATCGAAGCGCATGGGCTGAAGCCTGATGAGTATCTCAGAATCCGCCAGATCATCGGACGCGAGCCGAGCTTTACCGAATTGGGCATTTTTTCCGCGATGTGGAATGAGCATTGCTCTTATAAATCGTCGAAGAAATGGCTGCGCACCCTGCCGACGGACGGCCCGCAAGTCATTTGCGGCCCGGGTGAGAATGCCGGTGTCGTCGATATCGGCGACGGCCAGGCCGTGGTCTTCAAGATGGAGAGCCACAATCACCCCTCCTATATCGAGCCCTATCAGGGCGCGGCTACTGGCGTGGGCGGCATTCTGCGCGACGTCTTCACCATGGGCGCGCGGCCCATCGCGTCGATGAATGCGCTCAGCTTTGGCGAGCCGTCGCATCCCAAGACACGCCAATTGGTGCACGGTGTGGTCGAGGGGATCGGCGGCTATGGCAATTGCTTTGGCGTGCCCTGCGCCGGCGGTGAAGTCCGATTTGATGCCGCCTATAACGGCAATTGTCTGGTGAATGCCTTTGCCGCCGGTCTCGCGGATGCCGACAAGATCTTCTATTCTGCTGCGTCCGGTATTGGGATGCCCGTGGTCTATCTGGGTGCAAAAACCGGGCGCGACGGTGTCGGCGGCGCCACCATGGCCAGTGCCGAATTCGATGAGACGATTGAAGAAAAACGCCCGACTGTGCAGGTGGGCGATCCCTTCACTGAAAAGCGTCTGATGGAGGCCTGTCTGGAGCTTATGGAGACCGGCGCTGTCATATCAATTCAGGATATGGGCGCGGCGGGTCTGACCTGTTCCGCCGTTGAAATGGGCGACAAGGGCGGTCTGGGTGTCCGTCTGACCCTCGATGCGGTGCCGCAACGCGAAACGAACATGACAGCCTATGAAATGATGCTCTCTGAAAGTCAGGAGCGCATGCTCATGGTGCTCAGGCCCGAACTGGAAGAGGCCGCGCGCGCGGTCTTCGACAAATGGGACCTCGATTTCGCGGTGGTGGGCGAAACAATCGAGGAAGATCGGTTTATCGTGATCCATCAGGGAGAGACCAAGGCCGATCTGCCGCTCTCCACGCTCTCCGGTGCAGCGCCAGAATATGACAGACCCTGGGACCCGCCGGTTGTACCAGAGGCCTTTGATGGCGGTGACCTGCCCGGGGTCGACCCAATCGATGCGCTCAAAGTGCTGATCAGCTCGCCCAATTACTGTTCGCGACAATGGGTTTATGAGCAATACGACACTACGGTGATGGCCGATACGGCCCGCACGCCGGGTCAGGGCGCCGGGATTATGCGGGTGCATGGCACCGAGAAGATGCTGGCCTTTACCTCGGATGTGACACCGCGCTACGTCGCTGCGAACCCTCGCGAGGGCGGCAAACAGGCGGTGGCCGAGGCCTATCGAAATCTCACCGCCCTCGGGGCCCAACCTCTTGCCGCCACGGATAACCTCAATTTCGGCAACCCCGAGAAGCCCAAAATTATGGGACAATTCGTTGAGGCAATCCACGGTATTGGCGAGGCGTGCCGGGCGCTGGACATGCCCATCGTCTCGGGCAATGTCTCGCTTTACAATGAAACCGACGGTCAGGCTGTTTTGCCGACCCCGACGATCGGCGCCGTCGGACTGATCAACTCGCCAGATCACGCCATAACGGGAGAGGTCCGCGACGGGCATGTCGCGCTTATGGTTGGCGAGGCCAAAGGCCATTTGGGACAATCCGCTTACCTGGCGGAGGTGTTTAACAGGATCGAAGGGGATGCTCCGCCGGTTGACCTCGATGTCGAGAGACTAAATGGCGATTTCATTCGCTCGAACCGCGATCTCATTCGGGCCTGTACAGATATCGGCGATGGTGGTCTGGCGCTGGCCGCGTTTGAACTGGCGGAGGCAGCAGGCGTGGGCGTGGATGTGCAGGAGCCCAATGCGTCGCAGCTTTTTGGGGAGGATCAGGGGCGGTATCTCTTGGCCTGCAATTTTGATCAGGCCGAGGCGCTCATGATCGAGGCCGGACGCGCCGGTGTCACGATACGAAGTGTCGGTCGCTTCGGCGGCGATCAGGTTCGTCTGTGCCGCTCTTTCGCGCCGCTCTCGGACTTGTCTGCACTTTTTCGGTCGGCCTTTTCCAATCATTTTGCCTGATCGAACCAGATCACGATTTGAAGAGCAGGGTTGGCCGTGATTGAAGCGCATGCAACCTTTCAAATGATCCGATCAGAAAGGTCCCGACATGCGCCCGCCCCTTTTTGCAGCTCTTTGCCTGATACCATGGCTTGCCTTCGCGCAAGCCGCTCCGGAGAGCGAACCCTCGCCCGATGATCCGGCCCAAACGTTGCCCGACACATCAACAAGCCAAAGCCCGATGACCCTGCAAAAGCTCGATCAAATCGTGCGCGCCCTCGATCCAGAGGCGCAGAGCAATGGGTCAATGTGGCAATTGACCATTAACGAATTGCAAATCCTGATCATAACCGATGACGCAAATGATCGCATGCGCGCTCTCGTTCCGGTTCGCGATACAAACGATCTCAGCGCAGCCGACCTGACCCGAATGATGCAGGCAAATTTCGACACAGCCCTGGACGCCCGCTACGCGATTGCGCGCGACACTGTCTGGGCCACCTATATCCATCCGCTGAGTCCTCTGGAGAAGGACCAATTCATTTCAGGTCTTGGACAAGTGGTTAATCTGGCCCAGAGTTATGGCACACTATACTCAGGCGGTGCCTTGTCTTTTGGCGGCGGGGATAGCGGGGCACTCCAACGCGAACTGATCGATGAGTTGCTCAAGAAGGGCCAGGAGATCTGAACAAGAATACTAAAGACTGAGAATGGCTTTCAAAATCGGCCGATGCTTGCCATCCCGACCACGCGTCTCTATCTTGAGGACGCAGCAAGGAGACGGCCATATGCCAATGCAGGCGCAGGAAATCGAGGATTTGATCCGCGAGCACTTTCCGGATGCGAAAATCACGATTACTGATCTGGCTGGAGACGGAAACCACTATGCGGCGGAGGTGATTGATGCCTCCTTTGCGGGGATGAACCGGGTCCAGCAGCAGCGCGCCGTCTATGCAGCGCTTAAGGGCAAGATGGACGGGCCGTCAGGCGACCTGCACGCCCTTGCGCTCACAACCAAGGCGGACGCTTAGATGGATTTGTTCGTGCCCTTGGCACTTTTCGGCATTATTGTTCTGGTCGCTGCGCTGGCGGTTATGGCACAGCGCACAAATCCTGGCCAGCGCGGCAGTCGGCCCGGTCGCGGCCATCATGTATTGCGTTCCGACTACCAATCGGGCATGGGCGGTGGGAACGTGACCGAATGGAAAGTACCTCGAGACCCGGACGCCTATGCGAGACTCTTCGTTCCGAAGGATAAGATTAGATGACAACAGATAACCTCTCAGACGCGCTGGAACAGGCTAAGTCTCGCATCGATGAGACCGTGAAAGCGAATGATGTCGTGCTTTTCATGAAAGGCACAAAATCAATGCCGCAATGCGGGTTCTCCAATCGGGTGGCGGGCGTTCTCAACTATATGGGCGTGCAATATCTGGACATTGACGTCCTGAGCGACGACGCCATTCGTCAGGGCGTCAAAGACTACTCTGATTGGCCAACCGTTCCGCAACTCTATGTGAAGGGCGAGTTTGTGGGCGGCTGCGATATCGTGACAGAGATGACGCTCTCCGGAGAACTCGACACGCTCTTTGACGGGCAAGGCGTGGCCTATGACAAGGACGCCGCCGAAAAGATCCGCGAAGCCAACGGTTAATCGAGGACTTCGTTTTCCCAACGGAAAACGCAACAGAAAATTGGAATTTTCCGTTGTGCACAGTTCATACTTGTGTGCGGTTGGCCACCCTAAGGCTCTCGTTCAACTCAGGGACCGTCCCGGCCTAAAAAGAAGAAATAGATCCCCGCAAAACTTAGCCCTGTGCGGTCTGTCAGGCTTTGTGAAAAAACACAGGACATGAAATCTGATCTCACGCATAAAGCGCGGTCTCAGGCCAAAGCAAATAAAACTACACAGTCTTAGATATCCAGCGTATTGTCCCTTTCCCACTGGGTGAAATGCGCGGTGAACCGGTTCCATTCCTCCGATTTCAGCTTGATGAAGGCTGCCGAGAATTTGTCGCCCATCGCCGCTTTCAGTGTTTTGTCTTTGTCAAACGCCCGGATCGCATCCAGCATGTTGAGCGGCAGCCGGGGCGCGCCCCGCACCTTGTGACCTTCGGCGTACATGTCGATTTC
>JBCCNY010000037.1:0-13795 GCA_039025595.1 Pseudomonadota bacterium
CATCCGAAGTGATCGCATCGAAATGTTGGGGTTTGTACCCGACACCCGGCGCATCCGGCAGGTTTGGGAAACGGGCGGTAACGTCAAGCATAATAAGTCCAGTCCGTTGCGGCAGCCGTTATACGAAAGGCGCACACAGTCCGTGCAGCGCCTTTCGTCACTGTTTCAACTTGTGATCAGGATGCCGGAAGATCGCGATCAAGCTCGTCGAGCGATCCAACGCGCGGTGTCCCATCTGCCATGGCTGGCAGTTCAATCTCAGCGCATGTGCCCGCGTCAACCAGGGTCCATGCATTACCTTGATAGTCTACAGTGGACGAACCTGCACAGGTTGTACCCGCGCCTGCTGCACAATCATTCTTGCCGGCGAGCGACACGCCAAAGCACTTTTCTTTCTCGGCCGCATGCGCGCCGGTCGTTGTATGCGCGGCCAGTGCTGCGGTCACGGCGGACGCGACCGCCATGGTTTTAATCACTTTTGACATCGGTTCTTTTCTCCAAGTCTTCATTATGGGCGCGCCGCGCAGCAACGCATAGACGACACAGCGCTACACGGCTGCTTATGTTATAAATTCGAGCGATCCGAAAACCTATACACGAAACTGTCAGACACGATCCCGTCAGATAGCGTGAGAACAAACCTGCCGAAACCCTTGCGAAAAGGGCAGTTTCGCAAGCTGAGGCCGTCTTTAGGCGCAAGATCTGTAACAATCCAGTGGCCCGCTGGGCTCAGATGTTTCATCGCACTACTGGACGCTGTCAGGCGGTGCGGCCTCCTGCGCCAGTGTTTCGGTGATCTCTGCAAGCGGGACGACGCGCGTTTCTTTTGCGCCGAGCCGCCGAACCGTGACGGTTTGTTCTTCGACTTCGCGTGCGCCCACAGCGAGAATTAACGGCACTTTGCTGACGGAATGCTCTCGGACCTTGTAATTGATCTTTTCATTGCGCAGATCAGTTTCGGCGTTCAGCCCGCGGGTTTTCAACGTATCTGCGACATGCTTAGCGTATTCATTGGCCTCTGAGACGATGGAGGCGACAACGATCTGACGCGGGGCAAGCCAGAGCGGCAGTTTTCCTGCATATTGTTCAATCAGGATCCCGGTGAAGCGTTCGAGCGAGCCAAAGAGAGCCCTGTGCAGCATAACGGGTGGCAGCTTCTCTCCGGAGGCCGAAACATAGCTTGAATTGAACCGCTCCGGAAGGTTGAAGTCCACCTGCAACGTGCCGCATTGCCAGTCACGGCCAATCGCATCGCGCAGGACATACTCGAGCTTGGGCCCGTAAAACGCGCCTTCGCCTTCAAAAATGCTATAGTCCTGCCCGGCCGCCTCGAGCGCTGTCTTCAGTGCACCCTCAGAGCGGTCCCAACTTTCATCGCTGCCAATCCGGTTTTCGGGACGCGTCGACAGTTTGATATGCACATTTTCGAAGCCGAAATTGCGGTAGATCGAGAGGATGAGTTCATTAACCTTCAGGCATTCCTCGGTCAGTTGCTCGGGCGTACAATAGATATGCGCATCATCCTGGGTAAAGCTGCGCACCCGCAACAACCCGTGCAACGCACCTGAGGGTTCGTAGCGATGCACTTTGCCGAACTCCGAGATTTTCAGCGGCAGATCACGATAACTGCGGATGCCCTGATTATAGATCATCATATGCCCAGGGCAGTTCATCGGCTTCAGGGCATAGTCGCGATCATCCTGCGTTTGGGCGAGAAACATGTTCTCTCTGTAGTTCTGCCAGTGACCGGAGGTTTCCCAAAGCGCACGGTCCATGATGTCCGGGGAATTTACCTCGACATACCCCGCCGCGTCCTGCCTGCGACGCATGTAGCTGATAAGGGTCTGGAACATGCGCCAGCCGCTCGGATGCCAAAACACAGAGCCGGGCGCGACCTCTTCGAAGTGAAAAAGGTCCATCTCGCGACCAAGCTTACGATGATCGCGCTTGGCGGCCTCTTCCAAAAAGTTCAGATGCGTGCGCAGCTTGTCGCGGCTGGTGAAGGCGACGCCGTAGATCCGTTGCAGCATCGCGCGGTCTGAATCGCCCCGCCAATAGGCGCCGGCAATGGACATCAGCTTAAAGGCATCGGCGGGCACTTGGCCGGTATGTTGCAGGTGCGGCCCGCGGCACAGATCCTGCCACTCGCCGTGCCAGTACATGCGCAAGGACTCGTCGCCCGGGATCGCCTCGATCAGTTCAACCTTGTAAGGCTCGTTATTGGCCTCGTAATGCGCAATCGCCTTGTCACGGGGCCAGACTTCTGTGCGCACCGGGTCGCGCAGATTGATGATCTCTTTCATGCGGGCCTCGATCTGGCCGAGATCTTCCGGCGTGAAGGGCTCAGCCCGGTCGAAGTCATAATACCAGCCGTTCTCGATCACCGGCCCGATGGTCACCTTGGTCTCGGGCCAGATATCCTGCACCGCGCGCGCCATGATATGCGCGAGGTCGTGGCGCACGAGTTCGTTGGCAGGACTCTCGTCCTTCATCGTGTTGATCTGAATGCGCGCATCCCGGTCGATGGGCCATTGCAGGTCCCAGTGTTTGTTATCGACATAGGCTGAGATTGCCTTTTTCGCCAGCGAGTTAGAGATACCAGCCGCGATTTCCGCGGGTGTTACGCCGGCTGGATAGCTCCGCGCATTGCCGTCGGGAAATGTCAGTGAAATCTGGGAGATCTGGGCCATGGCATGGGCCTCCTCGTCAGTTTGGCGCCTACGAAACGCCCGGTTGCGGGTTGAGTGGCGTAGTGCAGATCTAGCCGCCCGAAGTCAAGTATACGTCTCATTCTCCCGCTGGTTCCGCGAGGCCACGAAATTCAAAGGCTTTAAAGGTGGTCTGAGGCACACGCGACAATGCATGCTTTTGTATGCGATCTTAAAATCGATAACTATATGAATCTAAACAAGTAAAATACATTTACCTCGGCCTGAAAACATGTATCTTCACAATTAGTGATTGCATGATAATTAAATCTTATGAAGCTTTGCGCGGATAAAAGGGCCCCTAATATGGCACGCTACAACGTGAAATTTGAACTATCGGTTGAGGATATGGACCTGATCGAAGGCGCGTTGCGGCGGTCTAAATCTGAACTATCCGCCCAATCCTGGGACGCGAGCACCACATCAGCCGGCACGGAGCTCGCTCCGATGAAGCAGGAAAGCGAGGGTAAAATCCGTCGCATCCACGAGTTGCTGGGTCGCCTTCATAATCAAAAAGTGTTCTACCGACCGAAGTCGGCACCCTACATTTCGGGCTAGGTCAGCCTGGTCAACACCGCTCCAAGATTTTTCGGTATACAAATGTCGCGAGCCGAACGCGATAGTATGGCAACGCGTTTGTAATGATATTTTACTTTTCGTTTGTTTTCTTTGCACAAGTTACTGCTAAAATGAGGTTGGACGCCACGAGTTTCGGCGTTGTTATGTAAGCAGTGAGGCACAAAATGGCGGAAAGCGATAAAGAAGGGCGCCGATCCGATCCTTCCCAAGACGCGAGCGCATCGAAAAGTCAAGATGCGATAGGTCGTTCCGACGGAGCAGCGTCGGTGACTGATCAAAACGATGGGCGGCAATGGACATTGCGGCGCATTGAAGGGGTGATCGGCTCGGTCGCCTAAACCAAGACTGCGGCGAAGTCCGGTCTTGATTCCAAATGTGGGGGCGGCTCATATATTTGTATGGCTGAACCCTCGTTTTTTATGTCTTCTCACGGCCGTCGACTTGCCTATCACAAACGCAATGGATCGACCCCGGGCGTGATGTTCTTGGGTGGGTTCAAGTCGGATATGGAGGGCACGAAGGCGCTCTCTTTAGAGCACTGGGCTGAAAAGACCGGCAGGGCCTTTCTTCGTTTCGACTATTCCGGTCACGGTGAAAGCGACGGCTTGTTTAACGAAGGCTCAATTGGTGATTGGGCCGCCGATGCGCATGCTGTGCTTGAGGCACAGACAACTGGTCCGCAGATCCTTGTCGGCTCTTCGATGGGGGGATGGATTTCCCTTTTGTTAGCGCGATCGGTTCCGGAACGGGTGGCCGGTTTGGTGACAATCGCAGCCGCTCCGGATTTTACCGAAGACTCGATGTGGGCGGGTTTTGACGAAGTTCAAAGACATGAATTGTCGGAAAAAGGCCAGCTTGTCCTACCGTCCGATTACGGTGAACCCTACATCATAACGCGACGATTGATCGAAGAGGGGCGATCGCATCTGGTGCTGCGCACGCCGCTCCGTCTTCCTTTTCCTGTCAGGTTTCTTCAGGGGACGGCCGACAATGATGTCGATGTATCTGTTTCTATGCGTTTAATGGCACATGTCGAGGGCGAAGATATACGCTTAACTCTGGTAAAAGGCGCCGACCATCGGTTCTCTGAGCCTGAATGTCTGACTTTGATAGAAAAGTCTGTAGAAGAATTAATCACTTTCGGTATAGAGTAGCGTTTATTGCCCAGCCTGGGAAAGGCGCCCAGCTCGTGGTTGCGAGGGACACGACAGCACCACGGGAGCCGCTCGGCCCGGATCGACTATTTGAGGATCTGGGCCGATCAGGGCCGGTTTGAGCAAACCAAAGCCACTAACCCCTTTGTGCTTTTGATATTCTGTGGCATGCTGACAGAAAACAAGGCTCCGAGGCAGCAGTTAGGATCCGAGTCATGAAAGACCCCCTGGTTTTATTGCCGGGCATGATGTGCGACGCGCGCGTCTTTGGCCCGCAGATCGCCGCGCTGAGCGTCGAATACGCGGTGACCATCGCCCCTGTTACGGGCGGTGACCGCATGGAGGAGATCGCGTCCGGTTTGCTGGATGTCTTGCCGCGAAAATTCGCGGTCGCGGGTCTTGCCATGGGCGGGATGGTGGCCATGGAACTACTCCGCCGGGCCCCTGATCGTGTTAGCCGGATCGCTTTGATCAGCACCACGTCCCTGCCTGAAACGCCTCAGAGCGCGGCGGATTACGAACCTCTTATCACGAAGCTGAAAGCCGGATTGCTCGACCAGGCGGTCGGCAGTCTCGTTCGTCCGGAGCATCTGGCACCTGGACCGGGCCGAAATTCCGTTTTGAACCTGCTCGCATCCATGGCTGACAAATTGGGGGCAGAGGCCATGCTGAGCCAGGCCCGCGCGCTGCAGCGCCGACGAGACTATCAATCGACTTTGCGCCAATGCCATGTGCCGACATTGGTGGTATGTGGCGAGTCTGATACTCTTACTCCAGTCAAGCGACATGAGTTCATGGCAAGTTTGATGCCTCAGGCAGAATTGGCGCTTATTCAAGAGGCAGGACATTATCCAACGCTGGAAGCTCCGGACGCGGTGATTGCCGCATTCAGGACCTGGATGCGCCAGCCGATGCTGCTTAATCGAAAGATGCTCGCTTAGCGCTGATTTGAAGAAACGGAATTTTTCCAAAATTCCGTGTAGGAAAATTACCATTTTCCTGCGCGTTTTCTGATTGAGAAAACGCTCTGCGATTCATTTAGACGACGCTACTCGGCTGCCAGTCTGCGGCGTTTGCGGCGCGGCGCCGTGCGGTTGCGTTTGGCCGGTGCTTCAGAATTCGCATCAATAAAATCGAGCACAAGCGGACGGATGTTATTGCGCCAAGACTTGCCAGCAAAGATACCATAGTGACCTGCCTCGGGTTCAAGGTGGCTCGCCTTTTTGGAATCCGGTAATCCGGTGAGCAAGTCCAAAGCGGCCACGCATTGTCCGGGTGCTGATATATCGTCTTTGCCGCCCTCCACAGTTTTTACTGCGACCGTGGTGATGGCACCGATGTCGACATCGTGGCCCGCAACGGAGAACCTGTTGTCGGCGATCTCGCCATCCTTGAAGATACGCTGCACAGTGGAGAGATAGAATTCCGCAGGCATATCCATCACGGCCAGATACTCGTCATAGAATTTGTTATGCGGGTCTCTGTCGCTGGCCTGTCCTTGCGCCACACGCGTAATTTGGTTCAAAAACGCCTGGCTGTGCCGATCGGCGTTCATCGACATGAAGGACGCCAGTTGCAACAGGCCAGGATAGACCATGCGGCCCACGCCTTTATGTTTGAAGCCGACACGCTGGATCATGGTCTCCTGCAAGGCGCCCATGCTGACCCGATGCCCAAAATCAGTGACTTCCGTCCGCGTTGCATTTGGATCAATGGGGCCGCCGATCAAGGTGAGCGTTCGCGGTTGCGCCTCCGGATCAAGCTGAGCCAGATAAGCGGTGGCTGCCAAGGCGAGCGGCGCGGGCTGACAGACGGCAATCACATGCAGATCAGTGCCCAGTTCCTTCATGAACTCCATGAGATAGAGGGTGTAATCCTCAATATCGAACTTGCCTTCTGACACAGGAATATCGCGGGCATTATGCCAGTCGGTGACATACACATCACAATCCGGCAAAAGCGACTTCACCGTTGAGCGCAAAAGCGTGGCGTAATGCCCCGACATCGGCGCAACCAGCATGACCTGCCGGTCCATCTCATCACGACCCTGCACGCGGAACTGGATCAGATCGCCAAAGGGTTTCTGAACGCGGGTCTCGACCGAGATCAGGTGGTCGCGCCCGTCTTCACCAGTGATCGATTCAATGCCCCAATCCGGTTTGGCCACCATACGCTGAAAAGAGCGTTCTGTGACCTCGCCCCATGCCGCGAGCCAGTGAAAGGTGGGATTTGGAACCATGCTGAAAATTGGATAAGATGCTATTGAAAGAGCTGTCGAACCCATCCATTGTTGGGTGTTGCGCATGGTCTCCATCAGATCGTAAGTGATCATGTAACGCATACTGATACTCCTTAGTCCGGGAGGGAGGACCCGGCACGGACGTTCCGTTGTCACCGCCTTAGGGGAGAGGCGACGGTTTAACACACAGGGCGATCCACTGGATTCGGGAATAAACCGAAGGCGACGCGGATCAATGCTGCGCAGCAGCAATTTAGAGGGATTTTGCCAAAATGGCAACGCAAGACAACGTCAGCACGGAAAATTTGGATAGACTCAACGAGAATCTCCAGCGGGTTGAGGTCTTGTCGCAACGCCTTGCCTCGGCCCTCTCCAGTCGTAAACCGCCCAAGGCCGAACTCAACGGTCCCGGTCAGGAATTATATGCGCGCGCGGCGCAATCCTACTGGCAATCCATGATGGATAATCCGGGCCGTATCTATGAGCAGCAGCTGGAATATTGGGGAAAATCGGTGCGGCAATTCATGGAAGCCCAGCAAGCGATGATGCAAGGCCACCCGCCGGATCATGCTGACGAGTTGCCTGACGCGCTGGCGGAGGATCGCCGGTTTTCCAATCCGCTTTGGCAATCCAACCCGTATTTTCGGTTCATCAAGCAGCAATACGCGCTGAACAAGGAAGCCGTCGAACAGGCGGTGGCTGATCTGGACTCGCTCGGCGATCTGGATAAAAGGCGGCTGGATTATTTCGCCCAGCAGATCATCAACATGATGAGTCCGACGAATTTCCTGGGCACCAACCCCGACGCCTTGGAAAAAGCGCTGGAAACCGAGGGCGAAAGCCTCGTGCGGGGTCTCGAAAACCTTGTCTCTGACCTAGAAGCCAATAATGGTGAAATGGTTGTTAGGCTCGCGGATGAAACCGCCTTCGAATTGGGCGAGAATGTCGCGACTACGCGGGGCGAGGTGATCTATCGCAACCGCATTATGGAGCTTATCCAATACACGCCCAGCACGGAGCAGGTTCATAAAACACCGATTGTGATCTTTCCGCCCTGGATCAACAAATTCTACATTCTCGATTTGAAACAGGAAAACAGCCTGATCAAGTGGATTGTCGATCAGGGCTACACTCTATTTGTTGTCAGTTGGGTGAACCCGGATGAAAGCCATGCCGATTTCAGCATGGAGACATATATCGAGGAGGGCTTTCTCACCGCGATCCGGGAGACCAAGGCGATCACAAAAGAGCGGCAGGTCAATGCGGTGGGGTACTGTATCGCTGGCACAACGCTTCACCTTGCTCTAGCGCTCTTGCACAAGCGCGGGGACAAATCGGTGAAGTCCGCGACCTTTTTCACAGCGCTCACCGATTTTTGCGAGCAAGGCGAGTTTGTCCCGTTTCTGCAAGACGATTTTGTTGACGGAATCGAACGCGAGGTCGAACAGCACGGCGTGTTACGGTCGTTCATCATGGGGCGCACGATGTCGTTTCTGAGGTCCAACGATCTGATCTACAAGCCCGCGATCCGAAAATACATGATGGGAGAGACTCCGCCTGCTTTCGATCTTTTGTTTTGGAATGGCGACGGCGCAAACCTGCCCGCACGCATGGTCGTGCAGTATCTCCGAGAGCTGTGTCAGAGCAACGAATTCGTAAATGGCGGCATCGATATGCTGGGGGAAAAACTACACATCAGCGATGTGAAAGTGCCGCTGATGGCAGTCACCTGTGAGAGCGATCACATCGCGGCCTGGAAGGATTGTTATCGCGGTTTCCTGCAGACCGGCAGCGCAGAACGGCATTTCATGGTGTCAGAATCGGGTCATATCGCGGGGATCGTCAATCCACCCAGTAAAAAGAAATACGGCTATTACGCCAACCAAGACTTGCCGCAGACGGCTGATACATGGCTTGCCGGAGCCACGGAGCACGCTGGATCATGGTGGCCTGTCTGGGAGAAATGGCTCAAAGCGCGGTCTGGAAAGATGGTGGCAGCACGCGAACCCGGTGACCCGGATCACCCGACTCTGGCACCGGCGCCAGGAACTTATGTGCGAAAAAAATCTTCTGATTAAAAATACTTAATCGAAATCACCGTAATTATTCTGCGGCGCAGCAATAAACGCCTTGCAATGCTGCGCCGCAGCAAGTATATCCGAGGTAGCTGGGAAGCTTGAAGGCCAGCGGTGAGACAAATAAGACGATGATGGAGGCCGTTATGGCAAAAGCACAAGATCTGAACACGATAATGAAAGACATGATGGGCGCGTTCCCTGTGGACACCAAAGCCTTTGAAGAGGTTTTCAAGAACTCCGCCGCGCTCAGCGAAAAGATGTCCGGTGTGGCTCTCGAGGCTGCCGAGAAGTCCGCAGAACTGTCCAGCAAATGGACCAAAGAAACGCTGACCAAGCTGTCGGACGTGACCAAAGCAAAGTCGGAGCCTGCCGATTACGCAAAAGCTGTGACTGACTTCGCATCTGCCAATGCTGAATCCGCAGCAGAGCACATGGCCGCGTTCGCCGAGATCGCCAAGAAAGTCCAAATGGAAACTGTCGAGCTTTTGATGGCCGCTGGTAAGGATATGCAGGAAGATGCAGCCAAGGCCGTCAAGAAGGCAACGGACGATATGACCGCTGCCGCCAAGAAAGCGACCACCACGAAGTAAGTGGACCGGTTCGCCCCAAGTTCTTTAGGTGGGTGACGGATAAGGACACGGGCGGAGTACGCTACGTCCTTGAAGAGCGAGCCGCACAGGCTCGCTCTTTTCTTTTGCGAGACGCTGGCCTAAGGTTTTTCGTACGATACGAAATGACCCGGAGGACAGGTCGTGGCCGAAGCCGAAAAACCACTGCTGATCAAGCGTTACGCCAGCCGACGGCTTTATAACACTGAGACCTCCGACTACGTCACACTCGAAGACATTTCAGAGTTTATCCGCGACGGGCGCACGGTGCAGATTATTGACTTGAAATCAGGCGATGACCTGACCCGGCAGTATTTGCTGCAAATCATCGCTGAACATGAAGGTCGCGGCGAGAATGTTCTCCCGATCCCAGTGCTGACAGATCTGGTCCGCAGCTACACAACCCATGCCACCTCCATGGTCCCTGATTTTCTGGCTGCAAGTTTTGAGATGCTCAAACAGGGCCAGGATCAGATGATGGAAAACATGACCAAGGCCAATCCTCTGGCGAAGTCTTTTGCACCCGGCATGGAAGCAATCCGCGCCCAGCAGGAGGCATTTCTCAAGGCAATGACTGGCGGCTTGCAGATGGGCACCATGCCCGGGCATGATGATGTCGAGGCGGCGTCGGATACCGAGGGTGGTGAAGAGCTCGATGCAATTCGAAAGCAATTGTCAGAGCTGCAAACCAAACTGTCCCGTATGGATAAATAGAGCGCTCAGACACAAGGCAGCAGAAAGAGGGCAGGGCGCATGGTCGACAGTCCTGGCCGCATCACTCTTTGGGGAATTGAGGTTTTCATGGCCGCTGCTGATGAGCGGTCCATTTCAGCCGCAGCCAAACGGCTTGGTGCAAGCCCGTCCGCGGTAAGCCAGCAACTGACAAATCTCGAAGGCGCGGTGGGCGCCACCTTGTTGCACCGAAATGCAAGGCCCGTGCGACTTACGCCCGCCGGAGAGATCTTACGACGTCGGGCTCGGGTTATCCTCAATGAAGCGGCACAAGTGCGGGCAGAGCTTGCCATGTCGGATCTGTCACGCCTGACGCGTTTCCGTTTGGGCATGATTGAGGATCTGGAAGTCGACGTGACACCGCATCTGCTCAAGCATATGGCGGGTGAGTTGAAGGCCAGTCAGTTCTTGTTGGAAACCGGTGCCAGTCATCATCTGTACGAGTTGCTGGATGCCCGCTCGCTCGACATGATCGTAGCGGCAGAACTGGGTGGTGGCGATAGCTGGGCCGAGGTTCACCCACTTTTGCGCGAAGGTTTCGTCGTCGCAGCGCCCCGCGGCGAAGTGGCGCCGGGGGCCACTTCCCTGCGTCAACTTAAGTCTCTGCCGCTGATCCAATACACGCAACGGCATTACATGGGTCGGTTGATCACGTCTTATCTGGCGCGTCAGAACCTGAATCTGCCGCATCGGTTTGAGCTTGATTCTTATCACTCGATCCTGGCGCTGGTCGGGCAAGGTATCGGTTGGACAATTCTTCCGCCGCTGGCGCTCATGCGCGCGCGCAGATATGCAGAACAGATCGACGTGCTGGACCTGCCGCTTGACCCGCTCAGCCGGACAATCAGCCTGACGGCGCGACGGGATATCTTGCAGAACATGCCCGCCGAGGTCGCCGAGACCCTGCGCCCGATCCTGCGACAGATGATCGTGGCGCCCGCGCTGGAGGCCTATCCTTTTCTGAACGAACGCCTGACCATCCTGTAGCTCAATGGGCTGCGCAGAGGTCGGTGATTTCGCTGCGATAGGCGGGATCAGACAGAAGTGCGAAGTAACGGGCGCGCAATCGCTGCGCCACTGGTCCCGGCGCGCCATTGCCAAAGATGCGGTCATTGATCCGCGTCACCGGGCTAACCCCGCCGCCCGACGAGGACAGCATGACCTCGTCAGCCTTAAACATCTCCTCGGAGGAGAGCGCGCGTTCGGCAACACTCAGTCCTTCGGCCTGCGCCATCTCGATCACGGTTTGTCGGGTGATGCCGCGCAGCACCCCGCGATCGGGCGTGACAAGGGTGCGGCCCGTGAGGGCAAAGACGTTGAATCCCGGCCCCTCGGTCACATGCCCCGCATGATCGCAGAGCAGAACGGTTTCAAACCCGCGATCTTTGGCCTCGAAGAGACCGGCGGTAAAATCACCCCAATGATAATTCTTGGCGCGCGGGCTTACGCTATCCTCCGGGATGCGACGCGTGCTGTCCGACAGCCAGACCGAGGCACCGGCCTCGGCAATCTCTGGCGCGATGACATGCACATAAGGCACGCACCAGGCATAGAAATGATTGGTGCAGGTTCGCGGATCCCGGGTTCCGGGGATCAGGGGCGTGCCGCGTGCGCCCACCATCGCCACATAAGCGCGGGCCAGACCAGAGGCAGCCACCATCGCGTGCAAGGCCGCTTCAATCGCGGCGCGATCAAGTCCCACCTGCATCCGTGCGGCGGCGAGAGAGGCCTCGAACCTGTCGAGGTAATCGGGCAGGCGAAAGAACGCGCTCTCCCAAACGGGGACCACATCATAAACACAGTCGGAATGGGTCAGGCCCCAATCCGTGACCCCGATCCTGGCCTCGTAAATGGGGATCACGTTGCCTTGTATCCAGGCGGCGCCCTGACTGAAATCCGCTGACATGCATCCATCAGGGCAGGACGGGCATCCAAGGTCAAGTGCCGTAGCTGCGCGCCACGTCCATCACGTCGCTGATCGCCTCCTGCAGCGCATTGGCGATCTCTGTGCAGACCGCGAGCGGCAGGTGAACAGGAAGCCGGACATCGCAGGCACGCATCAGCATGGCGCGTGTCCGGGGCAGCTTCGGGGTCTCGCCGGACAGAAACTGCCAATTCCAGAAGGCGCGTGCATTGTCCGTGGACAGACCAAAGACCTGCACCTTCACCCCGCGTTCAGAGGCAGCGGCGACGAAGGCGTGGACGTCCTCATCGCTCAAGCCATGCAGATTGAACTGGATGGAATCCGGCCCGCGCACCTCAAGGGGGAGCTTTGCCGGAACCTCGATCCAGGGCGAGGCGTTTATCAGCTCTGCCACGTGGTCATGATTGCGCCGCCCGTCTTCTACTCGGCGGGTCAAATCCGGCATTTGCGGGCGGATGATCGCGGCGGACAGATTGCTCAGCCGCAGGTTATAGAGCGGCAAACGGTTCTGCCAAATGGCGAAAGCGTCTGACAATGCGGCATCCTCGCCCGCCATGTGTTTGGACCAGTTATGCTCATAAGCGCCTGACATGATGACGGCGCGAGCGACCAGATCGGCATCGTCTGTGATCATGATCCCGCCTTCACCGGCATTGACCATCTTGTAGGATTGAAAGCTGAAACAGCCCACGCGACCGATTGTGCCGATCTTGTGCCCATCCCAAAGCGTGCCGAGGCTGTGAGCGGCATCCTCGATCACCGGTATGCTGCGCGTCTCGCAGAGCGCCATGATCGCGTCCATATCTGACGTGTGTCCGCGCATATGGCTGACGATCACAGCCTCGATCGTATCGTCAAGACGGGCTGCGAAATCGTCGAGGTCGATGCGATAGTTCTCTCCAACCTCGCAAAGCACCGGCACGCAATCGGCGTGGATCACAGATGACGGAACGGCGGCAAATGTAAAGCCGGGGATCAGCACCCGCGCCTTCGGGGCCAGGCCAAGTGCCTTAAGGGACAGAAACAAAGCCGCAGAGCAGGAAGAAACAGCCAGCGCGTAGCGGCTGCCCATAAGATCGGCGAACTCGCGTTCCAGCAAGGTGACAGGCGCATCCTGCGGCGCGGTGTAGCGAAAGAGATCGCCAGAGGCGAGCAATCTGTCAATTTCGACCCGTGCGGAATCCGGGATCGGTTCGGCTTTGTGAGCGTCGGGAAGAGCGGCCATGCTTCTGATATCCTCAAAACAGTTTTTAGCTTTTCCGAAAGTAATAGGCGCAATTGAGCGACGACGAAAGCGAAAGATTTGTGAAAGTCGGGTTGAGTTGCGCAAACGCATGCAGACATGCCTTAAAAATCTACGCAGACACTCATCAAAGTGTGCTTTTGGACGCCAATTCAGACTCCCAAGCGGTCGCGCAGAGCAAACCACGTCATTGCCAGCATGAGCACGGGGCTGCGAAACGTTGTCCCCCCCGGAAAGGGCAGTGTTGGGATGCGCGCCATCGTATCGAACCCCTCGGCCTCGCCTGCAATCGCATCGGCCAGCAATTTGCCCGAAAACGTGGCCATACCGACGCCATGCCCTGAATAGCCCGAGGCAGACAGGATCGTGGGCGACAGCCGCGTAAGATAGGGCAGGCGGCGCATTGTAATGGCCAGCGTCCCGCCCCAGGCGTAGTCAATCTTGACATCTTTGAGATGCGGGAAAACCTTACTCATCGGTCTGCGGACAAGCTCCGCGATATCGCTGGGAAAGCGATAGCGATAGGTCTC
>JBCCNY010000038.1:0-13762 GCA_039025595.1 Pseudomonadota bacterium
ACACAATATTGTTGTTCACGACGATCCCGGCGAGTGCCACGATCCCGGTGCCGGTCATTATGATGGAAAACGCCTGGTTCATCACCAGCATGCCTATAAGCACGCCGGTTGTTGACAGAATTACCGCCAAAAGAACAAGAACCGCGTTGAAGACCGAATTGAATTGGGCCAGCAGGATGATGAACATCAGCCCCAAAGCACCGGCGAAGGCGGTTGACAAAAAGGCGCTGGATTCTGCCTGATCCTCGGCATCCCCGGTCCATTCGTAGCTTATACCAGGCGGGACGACACCGCTCTCCAACCACTCGGTCAGGTATTCGATCCGCTCACTGGGATTGATCAGGATCTCGGTTGTTTCGCCGTTCTCACCGACGACGGTACGGACAAGTCCAGGTGCCACCGCAGCCTTAACGTCGAAATAGCGTGACTGGTCGATCCGGTCGATCTGACCGCGCTTGGGCACCGGTTGGCGGGTGACGAAATTGGACAGAGGCACGAGCCCCTCATCGGTCCGGACCTTGAGCGTGTCGAGCGTGGAGAGTACGCGATATTGCTCTGGCAGGCGCACGCGGATGTCGACTTCTTCGTCTGAACTGGGCACGCGCATCGTCCCCAGAGTCAAACCACGGGTCACCAATTGAACCATGCCGCCGACGGCTGCCACATCCGCACCGAAGCGACCTGCTTTCTCGACATCCACATCGATCTGCCAGTCGATACCGGGCAGGGGAAGCGTATCCTCGACCAGCCGCAAACCATCGGTACTTTCGAATGCCTCACGCGCTTGGGCCGTGAAAGCCTCTAGCAGTTCGGGATCGCTTCCTTTCAGACGCAGATGCACAGGCTTGGGGGAGGACGGCCCCTGTTCGAGCACCATGATCTCGGTTTCTATCCCAGGAAGTTCCGCCAAAGCTCCGGTCAGGTCCGCCAGTGTTTGCCGGCCCTGCGCTTCGGGGGCTTTGACCTCGCGAGTAATGTCGAAACCAAAGAACGGAACGGTGAACCAGACGTCCCGGACAATTGGGCGGTCTTCCCACTTCACCAGCTCCAGATTGACCTGCCCTATCGTATCGATGGGTTCATCTGCACCGCCGGTATTGACATTGAGCCCGCCATCGCCGGCAAACGAAAACGCGTTCATCACATTGGGATGTTGCATGACGAGGTCTTCAACTTCGCGGACCAGCGCGTCCTTTTGCTCGATTGAGAGATTGCCGCGCGCTCGCACAAAAACCAGGGCGTTTTCCGGTTCTGTATCGACGAAGAATTCGACGCCTCGGTTATTTCCCACATAGAACATCATCGTCGTGCCGACGATCACAAATATTGTGCAGCAGGCCACCAGTGGCATCACCGGGTTGCCGGCAATTCTATGAATGAAGTGACCAAAGGGCGTGCGGTGATACCCGCCGGAAACATGCGTGGCGCTGCGGCTAAACAATCGTTTGCGCAACCAGAAAGCGCCAAGACCGAGCGTTCCAAGAATGGCAATTGTGATCGGGTTTAACCCCAAAGCGATAAGGCCAAGCGCGATGACCGCGACGAGCGCTAATACAGATGGCGGTGGGCACCAGGGGAAGCGATCGGCCACGCGCTCATCCACGTCAGAGAGCGCTTGGCGAAGCTTGCGGCCCAACGCGACCACGCCAAGCACCAGCGCCACGGCGCCCGCCATACCTGCCAAAGCTGACGCCAGCGTCGCGAGGCTCAAAGCAAAAACAGTTACAAGCGTGGGGATAACCGAGCCCAGCATATTGGCGGCGTCCATAGCGCCCAGGCGCGCGGCGACCGCTTCGGCCAGTGGTCCGATCAGCGCGCCCGCGCAGACAAGGCCAACCAAGGCGAGACCGATGAAACCTAAGAAGAGAGGCAACCGCATTGCGCTGAGCTTATTGAGGTGCTGAGAGGTCCAACGCTCAAACCGCCCAGTGACACCGCCCAGCACCGGCAGATAGACCAACGCCACCAAAAGCGACGCGCTGAGCACGAAGATCAGCGTGATCGGCAACATGCGCATGAACTGGCCTGGAATACCCGGCCAGAACAGCATGGGCATAAAGGCACAGAGCGTCGTCGCGGTCGATGTGACCACGGGCCAGAACATCCGCTTGGCGGCTGCAACATAGGCGGTCATCGGTCCGTCGCCGCGGGCGATGCGTTTATCGGCATATTCGACCACCACGATCGCCCCATCAACCAGCATGCCGACAGCAAGGATGAGACCGAACATCACCATGTTCGAGATGGCCACCCCCATGACCGCCAAGAGCGCAAAACACAGCAGAAACGAGGTAGGGATGGCAAAGCCAACGAGGAAAGCAGGCCGGATGCCGAGCGCCGCAAGCGTGACGATCATCACCAGCGAAATCGCGGTGAGCACGCTGCCTTCGAGCTGGCGCACCATGCCTTCGATCACCCGGGACTGATCCTGAGAAGTCTCCATCGTGATCGCGGTGCGCAACTCTGCGGGCCAGCTTTCGCGCGCCAGAGCGATTTCCTGTTCGACCAATTCCACGGTGTCGATAATGTTGAAGCCTTTGCGCTTGACCACTTGCAGCGCGATCGTCGTCTCGCCGTTAAAACGCGCGGTGCCGACGCGCGGCTCGAAGGTCAGGCTGATATCCGTCAGATCACCCAGTGTGATGACACGGTCGCCATTGGTCTTCACCGGCAGGTTGTAGATATCAATCGGCGCATCGAAGGACGACGGGATCTTTACGGCGAAGCTGCCCTGTTCGGACTGAATCTCATCCGCCGCGATCAACTGGTTGTTGTTAGTGACGACCTCGATCAGTTCCGTGGCAGTGATGTTGTAGGCTTCAAGCTGCAGAGGGTCGATCACGACCTCGACCATTTCATCGCGGTCACCTGCAATGCCTGCTTCCAGGACAGGTTCCAACGCCTCGATCCGGTCTTGCAGATCCTTCGCGATCCGCGCCATGGCGCGTTCCGGGACCGGGCCGGACAAAGAGACAACAACAATCGGGAAGGTGCTGAAATTGAACTCGCTGATCGAGTATTTCTCGTAGCCGTCGGGGAAATCCGCTTCTGCAGAATTCATTGCATCGCGGACATCCGCCATGGTCTGGGTCTTGTCCCACCCAAACTCAAATTCCAGCGCGACCCCGGCATAGTTGTCGGCCGCCGTGCCATACATGGTTTTCAATCCGTCAAGATCGGCGAATTCCGTTTCCATGACCTTGACGAGCAGCTTCTCGCTGTCTTCGGCAGAAATCCCGGGAAACTGGACCGAGACGAAGAGCGCGGGCACCTCGATATCGGGTTCGCCCTCCTTGGGCAGACCAACATAGGAAACGGCACCCGCAAGCAGCGACAGAATCACAAAGGCAATCACCATGCGCGCCCGCGAGGCGGCCCAATCCACCAATCCCGTCATTGACTGAATTCCTGATAGCTGGGTGTAACCGGCACACCGTTCGCAACGAATTCCTGTCCTATGATGATGACATTGGCCGCATCGGGCAAGCCAGAGACAAAGATCCCGTCCACGCTGTCACGCAAGATCGTGATGGGTAGGAATTGTGCGGTGTCGTCCGCCAAAACAACACGCACACCGAGCGCGCCTTCATCACTGAGCGTCAGCGCCGATTGCGGGAGCAAGTGCGCTTGCGTCATCTGCGCCGCAATCCTGATTTCTGCGCTCTGGCCGTCGCGAAGTGAGAAATCGGGATTGGCCACTTCGATCTCTACTCTGAATGTGCGGGTGGTCGGATCCGCCGACCGGGACACGAAGGTGACATTCCCCTCAACTGTCTCGCCGGAGGCCAATCGCGAGGTTGCAGTCGCGCCGGTCTGAATTTTGCTGATCTCGGTTTCCGGAACAAAGCCGACCAGCATGATCGGATCGAGTTGAATGATAGTGGCGCATTGACCGCCGGTCATCAGAAAGCTGCCCAACTCGGCCGTATCGCTTTCGAGCAATCCTGAAAACGGGGCGGTCATTTCAAGACGTTCCAGTTCCTTGCGCGCCGCCGCGACGGCTGCCTGAGCGCTTTCGACACCTGCCCGAGCCGCCTCGATACTCGCAGATACAGTTTCCAGACCCGTCTCGGCGGCTTTGAAAGCGGCATCGGCGCTGACAATCTGTGCTTTCGCACCCTGCACCTCGGCTTCAGTCTGGGCAAGCCGGGTCTGGGACGCGAAGCCGCCTTCGCTCAGACGTTGCGCAGCATTATAGTTTATTTCGGCCTCTCGCAAACGGGCCCGCGCCTCCAACGTTTGAGCACGCGCCTCTTCGATTCGCGCTTGCGATTCCGGAATGCGGGCCTCGGCTGCTGGCACTTGCGCCCGGGCCTCCGCCAGCCGCGCCAGCATTTCGGCCAGCACGGCCTCGCGTGTGCCGGGTGCGATACGGCACAAAACATCGCCCTCTTCAACAAACGCGCCTTTGCGCAAGGGCTCTGAGATCACCGCGCCATCTGTCTCCGCACTGAGGTCCACTTGACGAAAGGCTTCGGTTTGTCCCCGCAGGTTTACCACCGTTTCCACATTTCTGGCCTGGGACTGAAGGGCGATCACTCCGATCGGGCTGCCAGAGGGCGGATCTTGCGCGTCGGTCTCTGCCGCGTCTGTGTCGTCTGCGGCCTCTGAAATGGTGGACGTATCAGACACCAATGCGGCCAGCCGCTGACGTTCGAACACCAGTCCGTAGATGCCCAGGCTCAGAACGAGCGCAGCGAGAATAGAGAACAGGCGCATTGCATTGCTTTCTAAACAGGGCCTCTTCGGACGCGTTAGCTTGAAATCTAAACGATTTACGCTGAACCATCCAGTTTAGATTAATAACCCGTATAGACAGTTGCAAGATCGCGCCGTTGAAATCAAACGACCTCGCAGACGAAACAACCAAGTTCGAGGTTTTTGCCGGATGACCTCGACATAGGGACCCCTTGGCAGCCCAGTGTCGAAGCGTTAAGAGATGCCTGCAAAACCGGGGCACGGCGCGTGAGCGATACAGATAGTTTTATCGACGAGGTCAGTGAAGAGGTCCGCAAGGATAAGCTCTTTGCCAACTTGCGCAGATACGGCTGGATTGGCGTTTTGGCCGTTCTGCTTTTGGTCGGTGGCGCTGGCTACAATGAATGGCGAAAGGCGTCGGAACGCGGTGACGCAGAGGCGCTGGGCGACGCTATCCTGACAGCGTTGGAGCGCGAAGATCGCGGTGATCGAGCCAATGCCCTGGGCGCGCTTGAGGCTCCTGACGGCGCGGCTCAAGCGGTAATCGCCCTTCTGGCAGCAGGCGAGCAATCGGCAAGCGATCCCGGCGCGGCGGCGGGCCGCCTTCTGTCGTTGTCCGATGATCCAAGCGTGCCGAATGTCTATCGTCAGATTGCCGTTTTGAAGGCGGTGTCCATTCCCGGGTCAGGGTTAGAGCTGCCGGAACGCCGAGAACGTCTTGAAGCGCTGGTACCAGGTGGCGGGCTCGTCAGACTTCTGGCAGAAGAGCAACTTGCGCTTCTTGTGCTTGAGGAAGGAGACCGTGACGCGGCTCTTTCGCGTCTGCAGGCTTTGCGCCAGGACGCTGAAATCACCTTGAGTTTGGCGCAGCGGGTGGATCAACTGATTGTTGCCTTAGGCGGCGTGCCGGGTGAAGGGGCAGAAGGCGAGGGTGCAATTGCGCCTGCAGATGCCGAGGAATAGAGCATTGCTATGGGGCGGTCGGCGGCGTGAGGGGAGAACAGCTATGGTGATGCGACGGGTATGGTGACACGGGTATGGTGACGGGAATGCGTGGACTCGGGATGGCCGCCTTGTTGTTGCTTGCTGCGTGCAGCGAGAATGAACTGATCCTGACGGGTGAGCGAGAGAATATTCGCGATATCCTCAACGAAGGCGATACGCAAACGGCTCTGGCCGAACAGGCATTGGCAACCGAGGACATCCCACCGTTGTCGTTGCCGCCAACCCGCGCCAATTCCAGCTGGACGCAAGCGATTGCAAGCCCCATCACACGACCCGCTCATCCGCAGCTGGGCAGCCAGCCTCGCTTGTTGTGGTCGGTTAATATCGGTGAGGGCGACGGGCGCAAGGCACGGATCACCGCCGATCCAGTGGTCGCGAATGGCCGGATTTTCACGCTGGATGCCGCGACGCGCGTCAGCGCGGTATCCACGTCGGGGCAGGTTCTTTGGACGCATGATCTGACGTCCGGAAATGACAAAAGCGGAGATGCGAGCGGTGGCGGATTGGCCTATGGCGACGGGGTTATCTACGTCACATCCGGTTTCGGAAGCCTGACGGCGCTGGATGCAACAAGTGGTGCTGAGATCTGGCGTCAGAACCTACAGGCCACGGGCTCTGGAAGTCCCAGTGTCGCGGGTGATCTGGTCTATCTTGTCGCCGGTGATCAATTGGCCTGGGCGATCGAACGCGACACGGGCCGCATTCGCTGGCAGCTATCGGCGACGACTGACCGACGCAACGTTCTGGGTGCCCCGGCACCGGCTGTGTCAGAGGAATATGTGATCTTTGCCTTTGGGTCCGGTGAGGTCCAGGGTGCGTTTCGCCAAGGCGGTTTGAGGCTCTGGGATGCCCAGATCGCCGGTCAGCGAAGCGGTTTCTCCAGCGGTCTTATCGCAGACATCACCGGCGATCCCATCATCGTGGGGGACAGGGTGTATGTCGGCAGCCATGCCGGTCGTACACTGGCGCTGAACCTCGGCAACGGTGAACGGCTCTGGACGGCACCGGATGGACCTCTCAACCCGATCTGGCCCGCTGGAAACTCGCTTTTCATGGTCTCGGACAGAAATGAATTGCTGCGTATTTCGGCCGACAGCGGACGCAGGCTGTGGGGGGTCGCTCTGCCGTTCTTCACCAAGGACAAGCCAAGGCGCCAGAAAGAGATTTTTGCCCATCATGGTCCGATCATCGCCAGCGGTCGGCTCATCCTGGTGTCAAATGATGGTTTGATGCGGTTTTTCGATCCCGCAAACGGGCGTGTGCTGGGCCAAGTGGAAATGCCGGACGGTGCAACGACCAACCCGGTGGTCGCGAATGGAACGCTCTACGTGGTGACCACCAAAGGCCAGTTACTGGCTTATCGCTAAACCTAAGTGGCAGAGTTGATTGGCGGTGTCGCCTGCTCTGGTCCCGATCCGCGAGGTGGTATAGGCAGCGGCTGAGTTATCGTGCCATCCGATCCGTTTGAGAGAGCTATGAGTTTCACCCTGGCCATTGTCGGCAGGCCCAATGTGGGCAAATCCACGCTGTTCAACCGGCTTGTGGGCAAGCGGCTGGCGTTGGTTGATAATCAGCCCGGTGTCACCCGCGATTTGCGCGAAGGGGAGGGGCGGCTGGCGGATTTGCGTTTTACCGTGATTGATACGGCCGGGCTGGAGGACGCAACCGATGACAGCCTTGAAGGCCGCATGCGACGGTTGACTGAGCGGGCGGTTGAGATGGCCGATATCTGCCTTTTTGTGATTGATGCCCGGGCGGGTGTGACGCCCGTCGATTCGCTCTTTGCCAATCTGTTGCGCAAGCAGGCGCGGCATGTCCTTCTGGCTGCGAATAAAGCTGAAGGATCGGCGGCCGATGCCGGTCTTCTGGAAGCCTATAATCTGGGTCTGGGTGAGCCCGTCCGACTGTCGGCAGAACACGGCGAGGGTATGGCTGAGCTTTACGCTGCCATGATGCCACTGGCTGATGGCTTTGACGAGGCGCGCGCGCAAACGCAGGACGAGGCGACGCCGCTCACAGATATCGACGTATCAGATGCAGACGATACGCCCAGCTCCGAAAAGCCTATGCAAATCGCCGTCGTTGGACGTCCGAATGCTGGAAAATCCACCCTTATCAACGCAATTCTGGGGGAAGACCGTCTTTTGACAGGGCCCGAGGCGGGCATCACCCGTGACGCAATTTCCCTCTCGTTGGATTGGGGCGGACGGGCAGTGAGGCTTTTTGATACGGCCGGGATGCGCAAGAAGGCCAAAGTGCAGGACAAACTCGAGAAACTTTCCGTGTCAGATGGACTTCGCGCGGTAAAATTTGCCGAGGTGGTTGTCGTTCTGCTGGATGCGGCGATCCCGTTCGAACAACAGGATTTGCGGATTGCCGATCTGGCCGAACGCGAAGGTCGCGCCGTGGTCGTTGCAGTCAACAAATGGGATATTGAGCGAAACAAACAAAGTAAATTGCGAGACCTCAAAGAAGCATTTGACCGTTTGTTGCCGCAACTGCGCGGTGCGCCTCTGGTCACGGTATCGGCCAGGAAAGGCCAAGGGCTGGACCGGCTGCGCGCGGCCATTCTGAAGGCCTATGAGGTCTGGAACCGGCGGGTAACCACGGCTCAGCTCAATCGCTGGCTAGAGGACATGATCACAGCACATCCTCCCCCTGCGCCGGGCGGGCGCCGGGTCAAGCTGCGCTATGCAACGCAGGCAAAGACGCGGCCGCCGGGTTTTATTGTTATGTGCTCGAACCCGGATAAGATGCCGCAAAGCTATGTGCGTTATCTTGTGAACGGGCTACGCGACGACTTCGACATGCCGGGCACGCCGATCCGTCTGACCTTGCGTTCGCAGGCGGAGAAGAACCCCTACAAGGACCGCCGAAAACCCGCTGGCCCGTCAAAGCTGCGTAAACACTTGCGCGGAAAACCGGGTTCGCGTTGAAGGGGTCACGTTGATACGGTGTAATCTGCTCTTCTGATCGCTCAAGAGGCGCAGGCGTTAGTCCGTGGGCAAGGGATGAGGGCGCAGCATGAGCCGTAGCGTCATTGCAGCGAGGATCACCGCACCTGTGCCCGCCAGAGCGGCCACGGTCAAATTGAGCGGTTCCAGATTTCCAAAGATTATCCCGACGAGGGCCCAGATCACGGTGAGGCTGTATTCGGGCGTATCTGGTCGCAACCGCTGAACCCAGGAGGTCAGGAAAAAGGCCGAAACAATAGCCGCAAGCGCTGCGGTTGTGCTGCCGACCCAGCCGTTGCCTGCAAGCAGGAGCGTTAGTGAAACAAGGCTCGCCGCAGTCAGCCAACCCGCATAGAGCGCAATCGGGCTGCGTTGCCACAAGCGGTCCGTGCTCCCCGATGTGACCAGCGCGCGTGCCGCCCCCGCCCACATAACCCAGATCAGTATCGTCGCCCAGAAAGGGCTTGCCTGAGCAACAGGGATCCAGATCGCGCCGACACCGAGCGACAGAGCCAGAGGCAGACGCATCGCATCCCAGTCCTCATCTATTTTGCGCCGCAGAAGACCGAAGGCGGCGCCGGCCACGAGCCAGAGATACAAAAGACCCCAGACGGAAAAGGCGTATCCTGCGGGCACCACGGGCGGGTCTATCTGCGGGACCTTAAACTGATCCGGATCGTACCCGCCGAACCCCTCGCTAAAAAGCGGGGAGGCGGCAAAAGCCAGAGCAGTTAGACCGACCAGTAGTGTTTTGAATTCGCGCATACGCGGCACATGGCGCTCTCGGGACCGGCGGTCAATGCTATGCGACAAATCGGACGGCCTAAAACCGCCGGTAGTTGCGAAACCAGGTTCACAATTGACCCGAAATATTGAAACATCTCGCCCGCGAGGTTTCGAAACAGATCTCGGGGGGACACAGCATCATGACAATCAGAGAGTATCTCAAAGACTATGCGCGTAAATCCGACGCCATGGGCGCCTTGAGCTTTTTCGGCTCTTTGGCAGTCTATGGCGCGGCCTTTGTCGCGGGCGCGTTACTTTGGCCGGCCTGGTGGGCGTCCTTGCCCTTCATCGTTATTCTCGCCTTCGCCTCGGTTCGCCTTTACGTGTTGCAACACGATTGTGGGCATGCATCGCTCTTTGCGACGCGGGTTTACAATGATTGGGCGGGCTACGTCATTTCGGTGTTTTCACTCACGCCGTTCCGGGTGATGCAGTACAATCATAACCTGCACCACATGCATCTGGGCGATCTGGACCACCGTGAAACCACCGAAGTCTACACCATGACGCTTCAGGAATGGCAGCGCGCGGGATTTTGGAAACGGCTGTGCTATCGCTTGTACCGCAATCCGGTGATGATGCTCTCTCTTGGTGGGATTTATGCCTATTTTATCGCCTATCGCTGGCCCAAGAATACGCGCGTGGTAGGCGTGACTGGTGTCCTCGCGCACAATCTAATGGTTGCGATCTATGTTGGGCTGGTCTGGCTGGTCTTTGGCGCCGCTGGATTGATTGTCCTCGGGCTCAGCGCGGTTCTGGCGGGTGTTATCGGTGTGTTCTTGGTCTATCTTCAGCATAACTTTGAAGAAACCTACTGGGACCACACGGCTGACCATGACCTGCGCAAAGCGACGCTAGAAGGGTCCAGCACGCTTGATCTGGGTCATTGGTGGGATATCGGCACGGGCAATATCGCCTATCACGATCTGCACCATTTCAACCCCAATGTCCCATCTTTCAGGCTGCGCTATGCCCAAAACAATCTGCCAGACACGCTTAAGGTGCACGATCCGATCCGGTGGCCCGAGGCGATCGCCAGTTTCCGTTTGAAACTCTGGGACGAGGACAGCCGCCGCCTTGTGCCCTTTCCCCGCGCCGGAGAGCGGGCGGCGGCTGTCGCTGCCGAATAGGCCGGCGGTGACGCCTCAGATCAGGGTGCCGTCCACCTCCAAAACGCTGCGCCCGCCGAGATACGCGTGCAGGGCTTCGGGCAGGGCAACAGAGCCGTCTGCCTGCTGACCATTCTCTAGCACGGCGATGAGCGCGCGGCCCACCGCGAGCCCGGAGCCATTGAGCGTGTGCAGAAATTCGGGTTTTCCGCCGCTCTCGGAGCGAAATCTTGCATTCATCCGACGCGCCTGAAAATCACCGCAGACGGAGACGGAACTGATCTCGCGATACTTGTCCTGGCCCGGAAGCCAGACTTCGATGTCATGCGTTTTGCGCGCGCCAAAGCCCATATCGCCAGTGCATAACACCACCGTGCGATAGGGCAGGCCCAGAGCCTCCAGAATACTCTCGGCACAGCGTGTCATGCGCGCATGTTCTTCCATAGAGCGATTGGGATGGGTGATCGACACCATTTCGACCTTTTCGAACTGATGCTGGCGCAGCATACCGGACGTGTCCTTCCCCGCGCTGCCCGCCTCAGAGCGGAAACACTGGGTATGGGCCACGTAACGGCGGGGCAGGGTGTCGCCGTCGACGATCTCTCCATTCACGATGTTGGTCAGCGTCACCTCGGCCGTGGGCACCAGCCACCAGCCATTGGTGGTCTCATAGCTATCCTCGCCGAATTTCGGCAACTGACCCGTGCCATACATCATCTCGGGCCGCACGAGCACCGGCGTCCAAGTCTCTGTCAGGGCGTTCTTTTCCACATGGGTGTCGATCATGAATTGCGCAAGCGCTCGGTGCAGGCGCGCCACCCCCTTGGACAGCACCATGAAGCGCGAACCAGAGAGTTTCGCGGCCAGTTCAAAGTCCATGCCCTGCGCCACGCCCTCGATCTCGAAATGCTCCTTGGGGTCGAAGGAGAAATTGCGCGGGCTGCCCCAGCGGTTGATCTCGACATTGTCGTCCTCATCCGCACCATCGGGCACATCGTCATGCGGCAGGTTCGGCAGCGCGCCCAACGCCTCGGTCAGCTGCGCGTCGAGCGCCTTGGCCTCGGCCTGCATCTGGGCCACCTCGGCCTTTTTCTCGGCCACCAGCGCGCGGAGTTCCTCGAACCGCGCCTCATCGCCCGCCGCCTTGGCCGCGCCCACCTCTTTGGAGGCTTTGTTCTGGTCCGACTGCGCCGTCTCTGCGGCGAGGATTTTCGCCCGTCGCGCCTCGTCAATGGCCAGCACGTCCGCCGACACGCCCGACAGCCCCCGCCGCGCCATGGCAGCGTCAAAAGCGGCAGGATTGTCTCGGATCGCGCGAATATCGTGCATGGCCTCGCTCCGGCTAAAGGGGAATCACGCCCCGCTTATGCCGTGGATCGGGGCGGGTGTGTAGATCGGGATCAGGTGGTGGTTGGTTTGTCGTTTTCGGCCTTGGGTCTTTTTGGCGGGCAGTAGGTATCCGGGTCGGCCTGCCACTTGCGCCATTCACCTAAAAATTCTTCATTCTCCATTTTGAAGTCAGGCCAATGCGCGGGTCGGCCCTCCGCCTCAGGGGGCAAGGCGGTGGCATCACCAAACATCTCCGCCCAGAACGGCTTAAGTTGCGTTATCGTAACATCATCGAAGTATCTTACGCAGGCACCTACGAGTTTAGAAAGCGTAAGAGAGGTGTGTTCATTGATCTGTATATTTATCAACCGCACGTTCTGCATCTGTGTATCGCAGAGCTGCGCCCCCTGCATCTGAGCGCCGCCCAGCTTTGCTCCCTGCATTTGCGCATCAGAAAAAGAAGCCCCCTGCAACTTTGCATCTTTAAGGTCTGCCCCCTGCATTTGTGCTTCGTTGAACAAGGCCGCCTGCATGTACGCAGCGTCAAGCCGAGTCCCCTGCATTTGCGCGCGGTCCAACTGCGCTGCTTGCATTTGTGCTTCGCTGAACGACGCCCAACTTAAACCGGTCCGCAAGAGCGCAGCACCTCGCAGTTGTGTTTGAAAAAAAACGGCGCCCTGCATCTGCGAAAAGCGGAAATCAGCGCCACCGAAGTTCAAACCATAAAAATCCGCACGCCGAAGATCAGTCTCGCGCAGATCTAGTCTTGAGCCCCTGTATGATTGCAGTTGCGTTTCCCAATCTCTTAGCGCATCCAAAAACTCGCTGAGTTGCACCATTTCAGAAACTCGCGGGTTGAAGAATTCTTCCGGCTTCGGGGCCGGTATGTCGAACACGAACTCATTGTTACAGTTTGGATCGTGGGCCCGCGCCTCAAGCTGTCGCTGCCTCGCACTTCGTCTGCCAATGACAGTAAGCGCGGTTTGAACATCTGCACGTGGACGCTTTTGCTGCTCGATTTTATGTTGCTGCAAAAGCTCGAAAGCTTCCCATTGCTCATGCCAATCACTTCGCAATGGTCCGTCTTCTTCTCCAATCTGAAGCTCGAATTTCGACCAGTCTTTGGCCTCTGTTGCAGGTGCATTCTCACGAATGTAGGCACAGAGAATTTCCATGATCTGCACGTGATCGCGGTCACTGTCCTGCGCGATCCGCTCCAGCGCATAAATCGCTCCAATCCGCACCTCGATGTTGGGTTCGGAGGTTTCCTTTCCATCGCGCTTGACGAGCTTTTCCGTGCCCAGTCCTTCGACAGCCTTGTTTATCCGATCGGTGATCTGGCCTTGTTCGCTGACATCGACTTGCTTTTGCGCGACGAAGGATCGCCAGACGACGAAAGGCACACCGACGAAAGCCGCGAGGACCAGACCCAGGTTGCGGATCGCGGCGGTTTGGTCTGTCACATTCTCGAAGTGGCTGAAACCGGCGGTAATTTCAAAGAACCGATAGCTGCTCAGAACCACAGAGGGCAGCAGCAATGCGGTGACCGCGAATGCAAGCCAGAAGAGGGGCGTCGCAACGAATGCCTTGAGTTTCTCATACTCCGAAAACAGTTTCAGCCGGTTGCGCGCCAGCAAGATGACAAGCGCAGAGAGGCAGACGCAGCCCGCATAAAGGATCCAGATGTTTGTCATATGCGCCAATCATTTATCAAAACCCCGACAGGTTAGCCGGAGACCTGCGTCTCGAACAGATGGAGATTCGCCACTGTCTCAGCTTGCAAATGCCCCCCCTGAACCTTAGGTTCGCGCCAATTCGCGAAGGGCTTCTTCGCGGCCCGTCACGAAGGACAAGACTTGCATGGAAGCGTTCGCCCAATTC
>JBCCNY010000039.1:0-13600 GCA_039025595.1 Pseudomonadota bacterium
CAAAAAGCCAGAGACATATCGGGCGGGACACCCCAACAGGCGCGCGCAGGTGATAAAGACATGGGTGTGATCCTGGCAGACGCCTTTTCCCTCCGCGACGGCCTGCTCGGCGGTCCACCCCGGATGCGAGACACCGATTTCGTAGCTTACATGATCGGAAATAATCGCAGAAAGGGCATGAAGCCTCGCCAGTTTTTCGCCGTCGGGTACGTCGGCGACGAGAGCGCGCGTGCCTTTACCCGGTTTGGTGAGCGGCGTTTGACGCAAATAGAGCCAAATCGGCGCAGGACCCGAATGCAAACCGACAATCCCTTGGGTATCCGTCATCTCGACCTCACCCTCGCTGCGGATGATCAATTCGTCGATATCGGGTTGAAGGCTGATAAGTTCTACGCGGTTGCGGTGGAAATCCTCGAACACCAGCTCTTGCCGTCCACCGGCCAGATTGGTCGTCCAGGCCAAGACATTTTGCGCGCGGTAGGACTTTGGTGTCTTGCGCAGTTGCTGCAGGCCGTAGGCTACAGGCGCCTCGAAACGGTAGCGTGTGGTATGAGAAATCGTGAGGATCATGGCGTCACGCAAAAAACCTGTAATCAACTTCGATCTGCTGACCGAGTTCGTAGAGCGAGTTGACGATATCTTGGATGTATTCATGCAAACCGTAGTCGAAGATCGCGTCGACGTCATGGCTCATGAACCGGCGACACAGCGCATCAGCCAGCCCGAAAGAGGCAAGCCTCACTCCGTAATCAGAGACCAGATAGCCCAGATTGTCCCGCAGCTTGGAACAACAGAAATTGAGGCTGCGCGGCATCCTGAGATCCAGGATGAGAAAGGTTGCGATGTCGCGGGGACGCACTTTCTGACCATAGACCTTGCGATACCCGCT
Source organism: Pseudomonadota bacterium (assembly GCA_039025595.1). Taxonomy (GTDB): domain Bacteria; phylum Pseudomonadota; class Alphaproteobacteria; order Rhodobacterales; family Rhodobacteraceae; genus Roseovarius. Next base: position 890 of record JBCCNY010000039.1, read on the forward strand.
TTCGCCGCTGACCGAACGCAGGATCGTTTCCCACTGGACGTTATCAAGCTGCGATCCGACAGGGGCCGACGTCGGCAGCAAAACGTAGTATTTGGTATCGAGGATACGCGCGGTGTTGTCCGCCCGTTCCAGAAAAGTACCCAGCCGCGCGAAATCATACATGTCATTTCGCAGCATTGTCCCGTGGGTTGCCCCCCGCACCAGCGCCGTCCGCTGGCGGATCAGACCCAGAACCCCAGGCAGATCTCGTTCGCTCACCTTGCGGGCGAGCGCCTGTTTGACATCGATATAGCATCCGTTCATCGCGGACCAGACTTCGGCTGTGAGCGCCGTGCGCACCATGCGCGCATTCTGCCGGGCGGTTTCGACAGATGAGCGAACCGAAGACGGGTTATCGGGGTCGCGCAGCATCCAGTCGATCGCACTGTCTTTTGTCATTTCCGTGTGTTTTTCGGAAAAGCCCACATGCGTTCCCGTCGTTTGCATCACAGAAGACCAGTCATCCTCCGCGCCTCCGGAGCGGGTGAGGGCGATCCTTTGACCGGTTTCGATCAGCCGGGCGTTGTTTTCTGCCCGCTCCAGATAGCGGTACATCCAGAAAAGTCCATTCGCCGTTTTGCCTAGCATGCTGTGCCCTGACCCTCGCCTTAATCGTCCAGAACCCAGGTATCCTTGGTTCCCCCGCCTTGGGAGGAATTGACCACCAAGGAGTCTTTCTTCATGGCGACGCGAGTGAGTCCGCCCGGTGTAATTTTGATCCCGCCAGGGCTGACCAATACGAAGGGTCTCAGGTCGACATGACGCGGCGCGAGGCCCGACTTGGCAAAGATTGGCACCGTGGATAGCGACAGTGTCGGCTGTGCGATGTAATTTCCCGGCCGGGATTGCAGCTTCTTTCGGAACGCCTCGATTTCTCGTTTCGAGGCAGCGGGACCGACTAACATCCCGTATCCGCCGGACCCATGAACTTCTTTGACGACCAGTTCAGCGAGATGGTCGAGCACATAAGAGAGCGCTTCTGGTTCTGAACAGCGCCATGTCGGAACATTTTTCAGGATGGCCTTTTCGCCTGTGTAAAACTCCACGATATCAGGCATGTAACTGTAGATGGCTTTGTCGTCAGCGATCCCGGTTCCTGGAGCATTGGCAAGTGTGACGCGTCCTGCACGATAAACATCAAAGATACCTGGCACGCCGAGCGTGCTTTCTGGTTTGAAATTCAAGGGATCAAGAAATTCGTCATCGACACGACGATAAAGCACGTCGATCGGCCGGTAGCCCCGCGTTGTGCGCATCGCCAAGCGCCCGTCCACGACCCGCAGATCATGGCCTTCCACCAATTCAATGCCCATTTGGTTGGCCAGAAAGGAATGCTCGAAATATGCGGAATTGTAGATGCCCGGCGTCAATAGCGCGACGGTGGGAGTGTCATGGGTCTCTCGCGGTGCGCTTGCTGCCAGCGACTGCAACAGGCGCATTGGATAATTCGAGACGTTGCAAACCTTTTCCCGCGCAAAAAGTTCAGGAAACATGCGCAACATCGTCTCGCGATTTTCCAGCATATAGCTCACGCCAGATGGTGTTCGCGCATTATCTTCCAGCACGAAAAACTCGTCTTCGTCCGTGCGCACCAGATCGATCCCCACGATATGGGTATACACGCCCCCCGGCGGAGAGACGCCCATCATCTCGGGTAGAAACGCGACATTGCGTTCGATCATGTCGACCGGGATACGGCCCGCGCGTAAAATCTCCTGACGGTGATAGATGTCGTGCAGAAACGCATTGATCGCCACGACCCGTTGCTCAATGCCGCGCGACAGGCGTTGCCATTCGCGGCTGGAGATCACGCGAGGTACGATGTCGAAGGGGATCAGCCGTTCCTCGGCCTCTTCGCTGCCGTAGACGTTGAACGTGATGCCGGTCAGCCGGAACACCTCTTCAGCTTCGCGTTGCTTGGCGCGCAATCGAGCGGGATCTTCCTGCTCAAACCATTTGTGGAAGGCGCCGTAAGGACCTCGCAAACTGTCCTCGTGACCCCACATTTCATCGAAAAAAGAGTGTCCCGTCATGGGCATATACTATTGAAGTCAGGATTGTCTTCAATCGGTTTGCCAATAGACGGGCATGTGCGATGTAAAAGACAGCTGATCATGCAGACTGTTTCTGGCTCGCCAGACCGCTGAGGTCGTGCAACGTATCGATCAGAGTATCGACGCCCTCACCCGACCTCAGCGCTGTGAAGTGCACCGGTTTACCGCCCCGAGCGTCGGCAGCATCCCGGCGCATATTGTCAAGCGAGACCCCCACATAAGGGGCAAGGTCGGTTTTGTTGATGATAAGAATATCCGAACGGGTCAGGGCTGGCCCGCCTTTACGCGGGATGTCCTCGCCCGCCGCGACATCAATGACATAAAGCGTCAGATCGGCAAGTTCCGGGCTAAACGTGGCGGACAGGTTATCCCCGCCGCTTTCAATCAAGATCAGATCGAGATCGGGATGGCGTGTCTGCATCTCCGCCACCGCGGCCAGATTGATCGAGGCATCTTCGCGGATCGCGGTGTGAGGACAACCGCCCGTTTCCACGCCTATGATCCGGTCAGACGGCAGAATCTGCATCCGGGTCAGCGCCTCGGCGTCTTCTTGCGTGTATATGTCATTGGTTATCACGCCCACCGACAGACTTGACTTGAGTTTTTCAGAAAGCCGTGCAGTCAGGGTTGTCTTTCCTGCACCGACCGGGCCACCAATTCCGACTCTGAGGGGGCCGTGGATTTGACTCATGACTGAAAGATCCTCGTTTTCAGGCTTTCCTGCCGCATCGAGGCGATATCTGACAGGAACGTATTGCTATAAAGAGCGCTGCGGCCCGTTTTCTCAGTGGCTTGGGCGACGGCCCTACAATCGCTTTGAAGAGAGACGAGAACGCGCTGACCTGCCGTTTGTCCGATCGGTAGCAAGCGTTGCGTTGCGGCGACCAAGTTTGAGACGAACGCGTGCAGATAAAGCGGCACAAGGAGTTCGAGATCGTAACCGCGCCTCCGCGCTCCTGCCCCCACTGCGAGCGGCAAGATAAGATCTGGGATGTCCAGTCGCCAAACCTCTCTCAGCGTGCGGGCGAACGCCGCACCTTGCCGAACGCTTTCCTGGAGACGGCTGTGGGTGATCGCGAAAGCGCGCGCTTCTTCATCGAGACGACGCACGGCATTGGTATCTTCCCCCGCCGCGTAACCTTCGCGCAACCAAACAGCGTCGCAGCGCCCGGTGCCGCGATGGAGCAGGTCCGACAACCAAGTTCTCAACGTATCCTCGTTATGGACAAGCCCCATATCGACGGCGCCTTCCAGCCCGTGCGAATAGGCGAAAGCACCCAACGGGAAGCTGGGCGACAACCATTGCTGAAGTGTGAGGGTGGCGTCTTCAGCCTGCATGATCTGGCTCGCTGTGACTGGGGCCATGAGTGTGACTGTGGGTGCGGCCCATGCCGTAGGCCCCGCCTTCGGGCGTGAACGGCGCATCAATCTCAGTCAGCTCAGCGCCCAGTCGGGTGAGCATGCTTGCAAGCACGGCGTCACGACGAATAAGCAGACGATCGTCCTCGATGGCGCAAGGTGTGTGACGATTTCCGATATGCCAGGCCAGCGCGGCCAATCTATCCCCGGTGATCTGGTAAAGCGGTTCGATGGCGGCACGTATTTCGACCAATCCGCCGTCAGAGATCAAAAAGGCATCGCCCTCGTTCACGGAGATGGTTTGTTCCAGATTCACAAGGAAAGCGACCCCTTCGTGAGTGAACAATTGCTTGCGGCGCAGGAAGCGACCTTCGTAATCGAGATCACAGTGCTCGGCGTCCCCTGACCACGTGCCCTGTCGCAGAAGCTTGTGGCTGCTCCGGCTGATTTTCTGTGTTGCCGTCAAAACAGGAAGTACCGTTGCGCCATGGGCAGCTCCTCTGCCGGTTCGCAGGTCAAGAGCTCGCCATCCGCGCGGACCTCGTAAGTCTCCGGATCCACCTCGACATCTGGCGTCGCCGTATTGAGTTTCAGATCTGATTTGCCAATGCCACGTGTATTGGCGACAGGCAGTGTGGCTTTTGCAAGGCCCAGAGTTTCGGCAATCCCCGCCTCCTGCGCTGCGGTCGAGACAAAACTGACCGCTGACTGGGTCAATGCACCGCCGAAGGCTGCAAACATCGGCCGCGAATAGACCGGCTGCGGGGTCGGGATGGAGGCATTTGGATCGCCCATTTGCGCCATGGCAATCGATCCGCCCAGCAGGACCATATCAGGTTTAACGCCAAAGAATGCGGGGCTCCACAGACACAGATCAGCGCGCTTTCCTTCCTCGATACTCCCGATATGGCCACTGATGCCATGGGCGATGGCCGGGTTGATCGTGTACTTTGCCACGTAGCGGCGCACGCGCAGATTGTCGTTTTCGCCGGTCTCCTCGGGCAGGCGTCCGCGTTGCTTTTTCATCTTATCGGCGGTTTGCCAGGTTCGGATGATCACCTCTCCGACGCGGCCCATCGCCTGACTATCCGAGGCGATGATGCTGAACGCGCCCATATCGTGCAGGATATCCTCGGCGGCAATGGTTTCGCGCCTGATCCGGCTCTCAGCAAAGGCGATATCTTCGGGGATTGATTTGTCGAGGTGATGGCAAACCATCAGCATATCAAGATGCTCTTCGAGCGTGTTGACGGTAAAGGGCCGCGTCGGGTTTGTCGACGAGGGCAGAACATGTTCCAGCCCACAGATCTTGATGATATCCGGCGCATGGCCCCCACCAGCGCCCTCGGTATGAAAGGCGTGGATCGTCCGGTTCTTCATGGCGGTGACGGTATGCTCGACAAACCCGCTTTCATTCAACGTGTCGGTGTGGATCATGACCTGCACATCCATGGCGTCGGCCACGCTAAGACAACAATCGATCGCGCCGGGCGTCGTGCCCCAATCCTCATGCAGCTTGAGCGCACAGGCCCCGCCCATGACCTGCTCTTCCAAAGCAGCGGGCAGCGATGCGTTGCCCTTGCCCGCAAAGGCGAGATTCATGGCAAACGCATCGGCGGCCTGAAGCATCCGACCGATATGCCATGGACCCGGCGTACAGGTCGTGGCGAGGGTGCCATGCGCCGGACCGGTCCCGCCGCCGAGCATGGTCGTCAGTCCGGAATGCAACGCATCCTCGATCTGCTGCGGACATATGAAATGGATGTGACTGTCAAAGCCGCCCGCAGTCAGGATGCGGCCCTCGCCTGCGATGGCCTCGGTTCCAGGCCCGACGATGATATCGACGCCGGGCTGCGTGTCGGGGTTGCCCGCCTTGCCGATCTTGTGGATCACGCCGTCTTTCACACCGATATCGGCCTTGTAGATCCCTGTGTAATCCACCACCAGCGCATTGGTGATCACTGTATCGACCGCGCCGTCCGCACGTGTGACCTGGCTTTGGCCCATCCCGTCACGAATAACCTTACCGCCGCCAAATTTGACTTCTTCGCCATAGGCCAGCGCATTCCCGCGACCCGCGGCCTCGGCAATTAGGTCGCGCTCCACCTCGATGATCAGATCGGTATCGGCAAGCCTGACCTTGTCTCCCACACTGGGCCCAAACATGGCGGCGTAATCGGATTTTTTGATCCTGGCTGGCATCCTAGAAGTCCATTTCTTCGAGCATCGTCTGAAGATTGGACGATCGTTGTTCGGCCAGGTTTCTTAGGCATGTCGCTCTACGAAGTTCAGTTAAAGACCCGTTTTCCCAAACTAGGGTGTCGGCTTCGCAGGCACTTTTGGTAAAAGTCAACCAGTTCTCCTGCGATACCTTTACCGCGTCATGGAATTCCTTCGAAAAACCAGTTTTGGATAAAACCATGCCAACTCTGGCCGATACCCGATCCATCGCGACGCCGGCCACTTCCTGCGCACACATTGTTTTAGCTTGAGAAAAAGTTACCGCGTTGGTCACATCGCAGTGTGGAAAGATCGATTGAAAGGAGTTGTCACCTGCCGATGAAAAACTTGCAGCGACAATAAAAAGCGGGGTCATGCAAAATGCTCTGATCATAGCGCTCCCATTACGGCTTTGTTGAAGCCAAAAACCCGCCGCGCGCCAGAAATCGGGATCAGCGCCACTTCGCGCCTCTGACCCGGCTCGAAACGCACCGCGGTTCCCGCCGCGATGTCGAGCCTGCACCCATGCGCGGCCTCCCGGTCAAACGCCAGCGCCGGGTTGGTTTCCGCGAAATGATAGTGCGAGCCGACCTGCACCGGACGGTCCCCGGTATTGGCCACCTCCAGCATGCGCGCCTCGGCACCTTCATTCAGCGTGATCTCACCTTCGGCCACAAACATCTCGCCCGGTATCATTTCTCATGCTCCTGCTTCATCTTGCCAAAAATACTCATGCCTACCGGATCGGATTGTGTACGGTCACGAGTTTCGTGCCATCGGAGAAGGTGGCCTCGACCTGAACTTCGTGGATCATTTCCGGCACGCCCGCCATGCATTGCTCGCGCCCGATCACATGAGCCCCGGCCTGCATCATATCGGCCACCGACCGGCCATCGCGCGCGCCTTCCACAACGGCATCGGTGATCAGCGCAATCGCCTCAGGATGGTTCAGCTTCACCCCCCGCGCCAGTCGTTTTCGCGCCACTTCCGCTGCCATGGCCACCATCAATTTGTCTTTTTCCCGCGGGGTCAGGTTCATTACAATCTCCACGATCTTGGCAGGCTGTCACCTGTGATCTGATCAAGCAAGGCCATCAGCGCCCGGCGCAACGCCAGACTATCGGGCGCGACAAGACGTGCCACAAGAAAATCGCGGCGCAAAAGCGAGGCGCCACCGGTCGGGCCGAGCGCGTCCCTGCATATTTGCAGCCAATTTTCGGCATCCGGAGCTGCGTAGACCAGCGTCGCCATCGCCCCGGCACCGGCGCCTCCGGCCAGAGCGTTAAGTTGGTCACCCACGCGATCAGACAGGTCAATCACATCACGGTAAAGCGCGCGACCTCCTTGATCGATAGACACATGATCTCGGAACGTGATGTTTGTCAGCGTCTCCCCCATTAGCTGCCGTCCAAAGACGATCGGTTCGACCATCACCAGGCGTGCTTCCGAATTCAGATCACAGTGAAACTGGCGCTTAAGCGCGGCCCCTTCAAACAGGATCAATTCCTGCGGCAGCCAGAACAAAGTCGACTTTGCCTCGACGACAACGCGAGATTTCACCGATGCACAACCCTCATGCGCCCGGTACACCCGCTCAGCCGCCTGGGTTGTAAGGCAAAAGCTGGTATCAGGTCCTTGAACGATATCCAGTGAAAGCTTGTCTCCTCCTGTCAGGCCGCCCGAGGTATTCACGATGATGGCGTCGGTCCTGTCGGAAGTTCTGGGAAACAGAGCCTTCATACATCCCGACATGCGTAAGTCGCTCAAACGGGTCCTGTGCCCAACAGATTTCAATTCGATAGAAGCTGCACCGCGGGCGCGCGGAACGCTTTTGGCCTGCCGGTCGCTTTTGATTTTCAGCTCTTTTAGAATAGCCTTCGCTCCCAACTCCAACGGTCATTGTCCGAATGAAAGCAGGGCCTTGCCAGTGAAAATTCGCAATTGACTATGGGAAGTTCCTTGGTCGCCCAAAAAATAGGCAAAGGCAGAGCAGCGCTTTGTTCAATCGACCAAAGGGTTGGGGTTAGGAGGCGAAGGGCGCTCTGTTCACTGTCTTAATGCCTCGCAGGCCCCGCTCAGACTTGCCTTCAGCCAGAACCATCTGCGCGTGATCCGGAACACTCTTCGATAGCTAGACTACGACCGGAGATTTTGTGCGCATCTCGGCGGAGTCTGTGGCCCGCCGCCTCGGCCGGAGTAGTGCGTAAGCCGGAGGCGTGAAGTAAAATGACACAACCGTCGACAACAGAACCCCCCCGGCGATGGCAATCGCAAAGGGTGGCCAAAATCCTCCCCCTTCGAGAATAAGCGGCAAGAATCCTCCAAATGTTGTGATGGTGGTCGACAGAATATGCCGGCTTGACCCGGCAACAACACGCGCCATGGCGTCGGTATCGCCCATGGCTGCATCCTTGTCCTGCTGCAAGGCCGTCAGAATAATAATGGTCGCGTTGATCGAGACACCTATAGAGCCGATCACCCCGATGATCGCGTTGATTCCGAAAGGAAACTGAAGAACAGCGAGGGCCAGCAGTGACAGTCCGGCAGATAAGACGCAAACGACCAACGCTATCGCGGTCAAGCGGAAGGAATTGAAGGTCATTGCAATTGTTGCCACTGTGAGGGTGGCGATCAAACCGACCGATGCCATCAGGTTACCCACGGTGTTCGAGCGTTCATCGCTATCGCCGCCAAGTTGCAGGCTGTATCCGACGGGCAGCGTGAAGTCGCGCAGCTCTAACTCTGCCAGCACATCCCGCAACGCTTCTTCCGGCAAAACACCTGGCAAGATGAAGGCCTGAATGGTGTTTTCGCGCAAACCGTTGGTGCGGGTGATGACACTTTCGGCGGGCTCAACAACCGCCTGCGCGATTTCCGAAAGTGGCACCGCTGGGAAAGCGCCGGTGCCGGAAAGTAAGCGGGCATCGGGCAACAGAACTGGCATCGTTGTCAGCGCCGTCAAATCGCTGCGCAATCCGTCACCCATGCGAACCCGAACGGGCAATTGTTCCGTGCCTTCGATCAGCGACCCACCGGTTTGACCAACGAGCGCGGTATCAAGCTGCCGCGCGATATCGACCACATCAAGACCCAGAAGACGCGCCTTCGCCTCATCAATCTCAAAGCGTAATTGCGGGGCACCGCCGTTCACACTGGCGCGTGCCTGCTTGATGAGGTCGAGATCGGCCATGATTGCGCGCAACTCGTCGCCAATCTGACGCAGTGTTGACAGGTCCTGTCCCCTGATTTTCAACTCCACTGGCGCATTGACGGGTGGTCCTTGAACCAGACCCCGCACGATGATTTGGGCTTGCGGAAAGTCACGATCGAACCTGTCTTGCAAGTCCGTCACGAGGCGCGCAGCATCTTCATTCGTCTGCGTTGTGACCATGCCCTGCGCAAAGCCGGGTTCCTGTGAGCGTTGGCCCACAATGTTGTAATAAAAGGCAGGACCCGACTCTCCGACGGTCCAGTAAAGGCTGTCAACACCAGCATCTTCGCGAATGGCAGCATCAATGTCTTTTACAATCGCTTTCGTGTCGGTCAGTGCGCTGCCCGGCGGCATGTCGATCTCGAGATAGAACTGGTTGCGGTCGACGCCCGGAAAGAACTGCGCGGTCAGCGTTGGGAACGCGGCAAACCCCAGGAAAGGGAGGATCAGTGCAACAGAAAGGGCTCGAAAGGGGTTGCGAAGCGCCAGGCGAAGCGACGTCTCAAAAGCGCGCCCGATCGCGGGCAGGGATATACCTCTGCTGAGGGCAGTGCCGGCATCTTTTTGAGGTAAGACCCATCCAGCCAGTGCGGGTGTGACCGTCAAGGCCACGAACAAAGACCAGAAAAGCATGAGGACCACGGCGATGGCAATTGAGCCCACGAAATCGCCTGCTGGTCCGGGCAACAGGATCATTGGCGTAAAGGCGAGTGCTGTTGTGATCGTTGAGGCCAAAAGCGGGGCGGTGAGCCGCTTCACCGCACCTGAAACAGCGCTATGCCGGGTCATGCCGGATTGCAGTCTTTGGCGCACCTCATCGCTCATAACGATTGCCGCGTCGACGAGCAGGCCCAAAGCAACAATAAGACCTGTGACAGACATCTGATGTATGGGCAGACCGATGAAGTTCATCGTTGCGAGCGTCGCCAATGTCACCACAGGCAGGACAAGCGCCACGATCGCCGCTGCGCGCAGACCAAGCGTGATACAGAGCACGAGAACGACAAGCGAGACACCGATAATCATGTTCTGCCCCACTTCGGAGAGCCGGTCCAAGGTGTATTCGCTTTGATCAAAAAGCAACGTCTCCAACAGGCCCGCTGGAACCTGTACCGCGCCGCCTTCAATTTCGTCTCTGACAAAGCCCATCCATTGATCGATCTGCACGCCTTCCTGAGCCAGAACGCCTACAAGCACGGCGGGTTGACCATTGGCAAAGGCAAGGCTCGGGGCCGGATCGCGGGGGCCTCGATCGATACGGGCGATATCCGCCAGTGTGACGACGCTCCCCTCTGTCGTTTCGCGCAAGACAATGTCGCGCAGTCGGTCGAGGGATTGGATCTCGCCACTGACGGTAACGCTTAGATCCACGTCGCCTTGCACGCGCCCGGCTTGGACCTTCCCGTCGGCGGCCGCAATACGGGCTGCGATTTGTTCCGAGCTCAGTCCAAGGGCCGCTGCGCGGGAGGGTAAGACGCTGACAAGGACCTCTTCCTCGGGCATGCCGAAGTAGTCAACCGCACGTGTCGCGGGAATTGAGCGGAGACGATCACCCAAGGATTCAGCATGGCGCGCCAGCACGGAGAGCGGCATATCCTGCACGTCTGCTGTCACTGAAATCACAGCGGAATAGGCGGAAATTCCGTCAGAATCGAACTCTGGCGCAAGAACGCCTTGCGGAAAACGCCCACGCGCATCCTCGACGGCATCGCGGGCTTCGGACCAGACCTGCTCGATGGCAGCTTCTTCGAGTGTCTCCAAGAGCTCAACCGAGACAACCGAAACACCCTGACGCGAAACCGACGTGATCTCTGACACCTCTTCGATGCGTCGAAGCTCTTCTTCGATCTCGGCTGTGACAAGAGCCTCAACGCGCTGCGGATCGGCACCCGGAAATTGCGTGGTCACGGTTGCGAAGAGGTTGGTGATTGTCGGATCTTCCTGCCGACCGAGCGATAACAGCGAGGACAGACCTGCTGAGACAAGCACCAGCAGGATCAGAGCGACAAGACGCGGCTGTCGAAAGGTGAGGCTTTCCATCTTTCAGATCCTTTTGATCCAGATCTTTTTGGTCCTGGCGCGTCACGAATTCGGCGCGACGGAGACGGTTTGCCCGAGCGTGACCCGTTGCGGTCCTGTTTCAATCAACATTGTTCCGTCTGGAATAGCGGCGCGCACATAGATGCGATCTGTCTCGGCGTGCAAAATCTCAATAGGCGCCGCCCGAACCCGCATCTCATCGTCGATGATCAACACGGTCCACTGGCCTCGCAAGCCTTCCTTCAGAGAGGTCGTCGGCAGCCAAAACCCCTTTGCTTCGATGCGATCTTGCAGCAGAACGCGCGCGGTTTGACCAAAGGTCGCTTGAGTATCATCCTCCAGTCGGAACAGCGCGAAACGGATGCGGGTCACCGGGTCAACATCCGGGCGCAGAGCCACGAGTTCTGCCTGATACCGCGCGCCTTCGATTTCAATTTCGGATTTTTGTAGATCGGCTTTGCTCCTGTCGAGCGGCAATCCGACACGCACTTGTGGGGCATTCGCTTCGACAAGATCGACCACTGGCTGGCCGGGGCTCATGCTCTCGCCGCCGTCGACACGGCGTTGCGCAACGCGACCGTCGAAAGGCGCGATCAGCCGGGACTTTTCAAGCTGGATATTCGTACTGGCAATCGTTGCGGCCAGTTCCGAGTCTCGCGCATACAGTTCGTCGCGCCGCGCGAGAGCTTCATCAAGTCGCGCTGTACTCGCAAAGCCGCTCTCACTCAGAGAGAGGTTGCGCGTGACTGTCTTTTCTGCAAACTCGATCTGTGCTGCGATCGCGCGACGCGACGCTTGCAACCTGTCGCGATCCGCCACCAGCAGCGCGGTGTCCAATTCGGCCAGAACATCGCCTGCTCGGACTGTGTCGCCTTCCTCTACGTGAACCGCCGACAATTGTCCGGACAATTCGAATGAGGCTGACAGAGATCTTTGTGGTTCGATCTGGCCAATGTAGCCCCGGGTCACCACAAAGTTCTCTTGATAGACGACCGGACGGGCAGAGACCGGCGTGGACGGTGCCGATCCGGAAGGCTCTGAGGCGGTAGCGCGGCGCTCAAGCTCAGAAGCGGCCATAGAAACTGTCAGTGCCGACAGGGCTACCACACCGAGTGTAATGGCAAGCTGGCCCGCCCGCTTCAGAACATGCGCGCCGAGCGACTTGTTCTTGGGGTCCGTCGTACCCACCTTCTTGCTGGTTTCAGAATTTTCGGACATATCTGGCACCTGAAGTTAGATTGTCTTACATATGTTAGGGGATCTAACTTTGACAAGTGAAAATGGTTCTGCGAAACACAAAACATGGTGAAACATACGCAAAAACAACGTGCTGCACTGGGCAAAGAGCATACGGGAGCGCTGCGAAAAGACCGCTATCACCATGGCGATCTGCGCGAATGCCTGATCGAGGCCACGCGCCGTTTGGTCGAAGACAAGGGCGCTGATAGATTCTCAGTCTCGGAGGCATGCCGTCTAGCAGGTGTTTCGACGGCGGCGCCCTACAAGCACTTTCGCGATCGCAACGATATGCTGGTGGCTATGGTCATTGCCGGTATGATGCGCCATCGAGAACGGATGTTTGCCGCGATCAAGGATCTGCCTTCGGGATCGCCTTTGCGAATTAAGGCCCTGGGGCAGGAATACGTGGATTTCGCGCTCAAGGAGCCCGGTGTATTCCGACTAAAGTTTGGTGGCTACACGGACAGGCTCACCGATCCCGAACTCGAAGAGATTGGCCGTGCGACGTTTGATATTGTGTTGCGTGAGGTAGCCGCATGTTTGGGAGAA
>JBCCNY010000040.1:0-13509 GCA_039025595.1 Pseudomonadota bacterium
CTTGGCAACCGAACGGAAATGGAAGTCCTTCCAGGGCAAGGTGTTTTGGTCGAAAGCGATGCGGCCGAGGAACTTTACGGCGATCCGTTCGCACTCATCCCGGCGCAGGCGATTGACGACAAACCAGCGGTCGCCCGCTCCCGTCCCGGCCGGGAGCTCGAGGTGATTATTCTGCAATTCGAAACAGAACAGGTTGTGTTTTCCGACACGGGCGTTTTGTTTTTTTGTCCATCTACACTTGATGCTTTGGATCGCACGGATGCGGCGATGTCAGAGGCGCAAACACCGTACAAGATGCTATCCTTGCAAGATGCAAGGGTTCTGGTGGGGTATATGGGCGAAGGAAAAGAGCGCGCGACCCCCGCTGCGTCAACAGCCGATGCGTGGTCGGCGGCAGTTTTGGCATTTGCCCGCAGCAAGTTGACAGGAGAAACATCGCGTCATGTAGGAGCGCAACCGCAGAGCGCGCTCATCTAATACGGACAACGAGCATTCAATTGACAAAGGGCGGCGCTTTGGCCGCCCTTTGCGTTTCATCCATCAAGCGGCCTTCACACGATCGGCGAAGTGCGCGTAGAAACCTGTGTTCCGACTTGTCATTTCTCTGAGCAAATCCGGGGTGCGGAAGCGCTGACCATACTTGTCGCAAAGGGCGTCGCAGCGCTCGGTGGCATAGGGGGCGCCGATGATGTCGAGCCATGCAAAAGGTCCGCCAGACCAGGGCGCAAATCCCCAGCCAAGAATAGCGCCCACATCACCCTCGCGTATGTCTTCGAGCACACCTTCTTCATAGGCGCGCACTGCCTCAAGGACCTGGGCGAACATCAGTCTGTGCTGAGCCTCGATCAAATCGGGTTGCTCCGATGCGCGAGGAAAACGGTCGGCCAGACCTTTCCAATAACTTTGACGCTTGCCTTTCTCGTCATAGTCGAAAAACCCAGCATTGGATTTCCGCCCAAGCCTGCCTTCTCCCTCCATCCAGAAGATCACATCGTCAACGGCTGCATCCGGATAGGCCTCGCCCATCGCGGCCTTTGTCGCACGCGCGATTTTCGCGCCCAGATCGATCGACGTTTCATCGACCAGTTGCAGCGGCCCCACCGGGAAGCCGAGCTGCCGCGCAGCATTGTCGATGAGCGCAGGGGCGACACCTTCGGCCACCATGCGCAGGCCCTCGTTAATGTAAGGGATGATGCAGCGATTGGCATAAAAGAACCGCGCATCGTTGACCACGATTGGGGTCTTCTTGATCTGGCGGACATAATCGAGCGCCTTAGCCACGGCCCGAGGACCCGTATCGTGACCTTTGATGATCTCCACCAGCATCATTTTCTCGACCGGCGAGAAGAAATGAATGCCTATGAAGTTCTCCGGGTTGTCGGACGCCTTCGACAACTCGGTGATCGGCAGGGTCGAGGTGTTCGTCGCAAAGATGCAATCGGGCCCCACAACCTCCAGGACCTTTTTCGTAACATCCGCTTTGATGCCCGGATCTTCAAACACCGCCTCGATGATCAAATCGGCACCGGCAAGTGCGGCGTAATCTGTCGTTGCGGTAATCTGGCCCAGCACGGCCTCTTTCTTTTCCTGCGTGGCTTTGCCGCGTTTGATCCCCTTGTCCATGTAGTCGGCAGTGTAGGATTTGCCCCGGTCAGCCGCCGCCTGATCCTGATCGACGAGCACGACCTCCATCCCCGCCATGGCGGAGACCAGCGCGATGCCTGCCCCCATCATGCCCGCGCCCATAACGCCAACTTTCTTGACGCTTTGATCGTCGACGGCAGGCCGGTTCGCGCCTTTCTCCAGCGCCTCTTTGTTGATGAATAGCGAGCGGATCATCGCCGCGGAGGACGGGTTCATCAGCACATTTGTGAACCAACGCGCCTCAATCTTCAGAGCCGTATCGAAGGGCACAAGCGCGCCCTCATAAACGGCGCTGAGCAAGGCTTTCGCTGCTGGAAAGGCGCCTTGTGTCTTGCCGTTCACCATCGCCGATGCGCCCACAAAAGTCATGAACCCCGCCGGGTGGTAAGGCGCGCCGCCGGGCATCTTGTAGCCCTTTTCATCCCACGGCTTGACGATTGCGGGATCTGATAAAACCCACTCCTTCGCTTTCTCAATTAGTTCATCGGCGGGCACCAACTCATCGACCAATCCGCTGCTTTTTGCCTTTTTCGGATCGCTCAACTTGCCTTCCAACAAGAACGGGGACGCGCCCATTGCGCCCATCTTCCGGACCAGTCGGGTCGTTCCACCCATACCGGGAAAGATGCCCACCATGATTTCGGGCAGACCAATCTTTGCCTTCGGGTTGTCGGCGGCAAAGATGCGATGACACGATAGCGGGATTTCGAGGCCAATTCCCAAAGCGGTTCCAGGCAGGCAACAGGCAATAGGCTTTCCACCCTTGTTTTTGTCGTCCATGCCGCCGCGCTCGATCTTGCGCAGAATGCCATGCATGCGCATCAGCCCATCCATCAATCCCTGTGCCGGGGTCTCCCCTGCCATCTCTTTCATCTTCGCGATGATGTTGAGATCCATGCCGCCGGCGAAACTGCCAGGCTTTCCGGAGGTGAGGATGATCCCCTTGACTGCGTCATCGGCCAGCGCGTCATCAACCAGTGCCTCCAGGTCGAAAAAACCCTGTTGGTTCATGACATTCATCGACTTGTCGACGGTGTCCCAAGTGATGATTGCGACGCCGTCCGCGCCCTTGTCCATTGTGAAGTCAGTCATTTGATGTCTCCTCCTGCATGGCCTTTTCATGGTCCAGTCGGGCCTTGAGAGATGGGTGCTGTTGGGCCTCATCGGCCCAGATCAGCGCGTTGTCGGTGAATTCAAGCGTCAGAAAGCACGGTGCGGCATCGGCGTTCATGCAATAGCTTCCCGCATGCTGGACGATCACAAAAAGACCGTCGAGCCGCTGCTCAATCCGAAGATCGCGTGTGTTAGAATCGATAATGCGTAGATATGTGCCATCGTCCTGACTAACCCAGATCTGTCGCGCCGTGCCGGCGGTGCCTGAAAAGGCATTATCCTGGCCACGACAAGGCAGATCGTAGGTCAACAGGTAATCGTCGCGTCCGTCCTTGGTCAGGTTAATGATCTCAACCGGGATGGTGATGTCGGCTTCCCAGTTGCAGATCCCAGCATAAAGCGCGTTCAACTCGTTAAGAGGATCGGGGCTGCGCCCGTCCAAAAGCTCTGAATTGGCCAGCGCAGACGACGCGCCGAACCCAAGCAGAACGACAATCGGAGAAAAAAGCCTCATACGTCACCTTGGCGTTCATCGAAGCGGTTTGAGACCTCGCTCAAAGGCGTGCCGTCGCGTTTGGTGAACCAGGTTTTGCCATCACGATCATGCGCAATCATGTCGTGATCGGCATAGTGACACCGATCTTCGTTCGGACGCGTGCCGATCTCCAACAGGACCGCCTCTTCGTCGCCTCTATTCTCAAAGTGATGGGGATTGGGCGTGCCGCCGGGAAATCCTGCTGCTTCCCCCGGGCCGATTTCAGCTTCACCATCCGCGTCAATCAGCGTGAGCGTGCCACTGAGCACAAAGACCATTTCCTCTTCCACCTCGTGCCAGTGGCGCAAAGAGGACCTCGCGCCTGCCGGTAGCGTGGTGAGGTTCACACCAAAGGCCGTGATGCCCACCGCGTCGCCCAGCCTGCGGCGGAGACGATCCGCAAATTCCAGATGAAGCGGCGCCGGGTAATCAGAGCCTTTCACAACCGGTGCTTTGCTGATGTCTACCTTGGGCATCTAGACCCGCTCAATGATCGTTGCAGCCCCCATGCCCGAGGCGATACAGAGCGTGGCGAGACCGGTTTCCTTGTTCGTGCGCTCCATCTCGTCAAGCAACGTGCCGATGATGATCGCGCCTGTCGCGCCGAGCGGATGACCCATCGCGATCGAGCCGCCATTCACGTTCACAAGGCTGGGGTCCACATCGAAGGCCTGCTGAAAGCGCAGCACAACTGCCGCGAAGGCCTCGTTGACCTCAAAGAGATCGATGTCGTTTATCTCCATACCACTGTCGGCTAGGATTTTCTGGGTCGCGGGTACGGGGCCGGTCAGCATGATTGTGGGGTCGGTCCCGATCTTGCACGTGGCCTTGATCCGCGCGCGGGGTTTTAGTCCGTACTTCTGGCCAAACTCCGCATTGCCGATCAGGACACCGGCTGATCCGTCAACGATGCCAGAGGAGTTACCGGCATGGTGGATGTGGTGGATCCGTTCGAGATGCGGATATCTGAGTTTTGCCACGGCGTCGAAACCAGGCATCACCTCACCCATCTGCTGGAAGCTCGCATTGAGCGCGCCCAAGCTCTGCATATCGGTGCCGGGCCGCATGTATTCGTCATGATCCAGGATCGTGAGCCCATTCTGATCCTTCACCTCGATCACCGAGCCGTTGAAGCGGTTGTCTTCCCAAGCATTCGCGGCTCGTTTCTGGCTTTCCACGGCCAGTGCGTCGGCGTCATCACGGCTAAAGCCGTACTCGGTTGCAATGATGTCGGCACTGATCCCTTGCGGGACAAAGTAGCTTTCCATCGCGATCGACGGATCCACGGCGATCGCCGCCCCGTCGCTGCCCATCGCCACCCGGCCCATCATCTCCACGCCACCGGCAATATAGGCATCACCCGCGCCGCCCTTGACCTGATTGGCGGCAAGGTTCACGGCCTCCATCCCAGAGGCGCAGAAGCGGTTGATCGCCAGTCCGGGAATGCTCTCGTCGAGATCTGAGGCCAGCACGGCCGTCCTGGCGAGACAGCCGCCTTGCTCCATGACCTGCGTGACATTACCCCAGATCACATCTTCGACCGCGTGACCGTCCAGACCGTTGCGATCTTTGAGCGCGTTGAGCACCTGCGTGCTCAACCTCACCGAGGTCACTTCGTGCAGCGCACCGTCTTTGCGCCCCTTCCCGCGAGGGGTGCGCACGGCGTCGTAGATAAAGGCGTCGGTCATGTAAGGCCTCCTTTTCTCAGGCACGATCCCCGGGATTGCCAGGCATCAAGTCATAGGGGGGTTTCCAGCCGGGAGTGGCCGCAATACTGGCCAACCAGCGATCGATATTAGGCCAATCGGCGCGATCAAAGCCGAAGGGTTCCGGGTAAAAGAGATATCCGCAGCAGCTGATATCGGCATTTGTTACCTGGTCACCCACAATCCACTCGCGGTCCTTGAGATGCATGTTGAGCACGTCATAGGCGGCTTTAAGGCGGCCCTGACTGAAAGCAATGACCTCCGCCGGGCGTTTGTCTTCGGGCAAGAAGTTCATCAGGAACCGGGTCATGCCCGCCTGGCTGGACAGTTTGTGATTATCCCAAAGCACCCAGCGAAAGATCTCATAGTTTTCCGCGTGATCGCGACCGCCGAACTTCCCGGACTTTTCAGTAGCATAGGCCTGTATCGCGCCGGATTGGCTGGTCTTGAAATCTCCATCTACCAAAACCGGTGCCTCGCCCATTTCATTGATGTCTCGACGATAGGCTTCGCTGCGGGTCTCACCGCCAAAGAAATCGACCTTCACGGCCTCCCAGTCGAGACCGGAGAGTTCCAAAGCCAGCGCGGCTTTGTAGGAATTGCCGCTTTCTCCGAAGCAGTAGAGTTTCATGGTCACGCGCGCACCTGAGCCGTCGTGTTTGAGTATTTTTGGCAAGATGAAGCGGGGTGGACTTCATCCTTTCTTAACCAAGCGCGGTTTGACTTCGAGCGCGTTACAGGCTGGAGAGCCGATGGACGCGCAAGGTGAAGCCCTGTTCTTGCGTCTGATGTCGTTTGGCCTTGGCGCAGAACAGGGTGGATCGATCCGCATTCATCTTGCCTGAAATACTCCCGCCGGAGGCGCCGGACACTGAGCGCTTGCGCTAGCTTTGAGCCCATCAGAGCGCCCTCGATATAAGTTCTTTCATGATCTCATTGGTGCCGCCATAAATCCGCTGCACCCGTGCGTCGGCCCACATCTCGGCGATCTCATACTCCGCCATATACCCGTAGCCTCCGTGCAACTGGACGCACTGATCCAGAACCTCAAACTGTGTGTCGGTGATCCAGTACTTTGCCATCGCGGCTTTCTCGACGCTTAACCTTCCGGCCAGGTGGTCTTCGATGCACTCATCAAGGAAGGCACGCGCAACGCGGGCTTTTGTATCGCATTCAGCCAACGAAAACCTGATCGTCTGAAACTTATCGAAGAGAGCCGCGCCAAATGCCTCGCGTTCCTTGGTGTAGGCGATGGTTCGTTGAACCCCACCTTCAAGCGCGCCCTGCGCTCCGCAGGCAATGATTAAACGCTCCTGCGGCAATTGCTGCATCATTTGGATGAAGCCTTGGCCTTCCTCACCGCCGAGAATGTTCTCTGGCGGCACCTCGACACTGTCAAAAAAGAGCTCGGACGTGTCATTGGCATGCATGCCGTTTTTCTTGAGATTACGGCCGCGCGAGAAGCCTTCCGCGTCTTCGGTCTCGAGCACGACCATCGATATGCCGCGCGCGCCTGCTTTTGGGTCTGTCTTGGCCGCCACGACGAGCAGATCGGCGTGCTGCCCGTTCGTGATAAAGGTCTTTTGCCCCGACAGGCGGTAAGAGTTGCCCTCGCGCACGGCCTTGGTTTTCATGCTTTGAAGGTCAGAGCCCGCACCCGGTTCAGTCATCGCCAATGCGCCAACCATTTCGCCCGACACCATCTTGGGAAGCCAGCGCATCTTTTGATCTTCGCTGCCATAAGCGAGGATGTAATGCGCGACGATCGCCGAATGGATGGGGTTTCCCCAGCTGGCGATGTTGGCGCGCGACTGTTCGATAGAAATCACCGCCTCGTGACCAAAGTCTCCTCCCGCCCCGCCATATGCTTCAGGAATTGAGGGGCAAAGCAGACCCAATTCTCCGGCCTGGTTCCAACACTCGCGATCCATGATACCGGCCTTGCGCCAGCGCTCGAAATGCGGTGACCATTCCTCAGAAATGAACTTCGCCGTCATTTCGCCGAGCATCAAATGCTCGTCATTCATCCAGGACGACATGGTATCCTCCCTCATTTCTTGCGGGCCTCCAGCTCGGAGTTAAAAAGGCGAAGCCGATGTCCAAACGTGTCTTCGTTGATCACGGAGTCGAAGTTCTCGAAGAGAAACGACAGGGCCTCGCCTTCATCGAGCCCGGCCTCCTGCGCGAAGCGGCGCAACCGACGATAGCCGTCTTCGGTCATCGCCGCGTTGAAGCGGCGGGTCAGGCGAAAGCGTTTTGGCATGGGCCCTCCTCCAGGTGAAGATGGGCAGGGTTATTGCCCCACCCGAAGATGCTCAGAATGCTTCGGCTTCGAGCTCCATCACCGGCTCGGCACCAGATTCTATGCGCGCCAGGTGCATTGCCGTCGCAGGTAGACGCCGCTTCATGTAATAGCGCCCGGTTGCGAGTTTCGTGCGGTAGAACTTCTCGTCAGATGCGCCGCCGTCGAGCGCCTCATGTGCAGCCTTTGCCATCTGCGCCCACATCAGGCCGAGACAGACATGCCCGAACAGATGCATGAAATCGTAAGATCCAGCGAGAGCCGCGTTGGGGTTCTTCATACCGTTCTGCATGAAATACATGCCAGCCGCCTGCAGATCCTTGGACGACTTCTTCAAGGGCTCTAGGAAATCCGCCGCCAGGGCCTCATTGCCCTCGTTCTCTTTGATGAATCGTTTGACCATTTCAAAGAAGGCCATCACGTGCTTGCCGCCATCCTGTGCCAGCTTGCGGCCCACCAGATCGAGTGCTTGCACACCGTTGGCTCCCTCATAGATCATCGCGATCCGGGCGTCGCGGGCGAATTGTGACATGCCCCATTCCTCGACATAGCCATGCCCGCCATAGACCTGCTGGGCGCGGATTGTCATGTCAAAGCCCTCATCGGATAGGAAACCCTTGATTACCGGGGTGAGCAGGCTGATCAGCCCGTCGGCCTCCTCGTCACCATCGAGATGCGCGCGATCGATCAGCTGCGCACCCCAGAGAATGAAGGCGCGCGCGCCCTCGGCAAAGCTCTTCTGGTCCAAAAGAGCACGGCGGATATCAGGATGGACGATCAGCGGATCGGCAGGACCGTCCGGATTCTTGTCGCCGGTCACGTCACGACCCTGCAAGCGGTCTTTGGCGTAGGCGAGCGCGTTCTGATAGGCCACATCGGCTTGGGCGAGGCCTTGCATACCGACGCCCAGACGCGCCTCGTTCATCATTGTGAACATAGCACGCATGCCTTTGTGTTCCTCGCCCAGCAAGAAGCCTTCGGCCTCGTCATAATTCATCACGCAGGTCGAATTGCCGTGAATGCCCATCTTCTCTTCGATCTTGCCGCAGCTCACGCCGTTGCGCGCACCCAGAGAGCCATCCTCGTTCACGAGAAACTTTGGCACGATAAAGAGCGACACACCCTTGATCCCCTCAGGTCCGCCGGGGATCTTCGCCAGCACGAGGTGAATAATGTTGTCGGCCATGTCGTGCTCGCCGGCGGAGATGAAGATCTTTTGTCCCGTGACCTTATAGCTGCCATCGTCCTGAGGGACGGCCTTAGTCCGCATCATCCCAAGGTCGGTGCCGCAATGGGGCTCGGTCAGGTTCATGGTGCCCGTCCAGTCGCAGGACGCCATGTTGGGAATGTAAGTCTGCTTTTGCGCCTCGCTGCCATGGGCAAGGATCGCCGCCGCCGCGCCATGGGTCAGCCCTTGATACATGGTGAAGGCCTGGTTTGCGGCAGAGAACATTTCTCCGACCGCCGTGCCCATCAAGTAGGGCATGCCCTGACCGCCGAATTCTTCTGGCAGGTCTAGCGCTGTCCAGCCGCCTTCACGGACCTGATCAAATGCCGCCTTGAACCCTTTAGGAGTGCGCACAACGCCGTTCTCCAGAGTACACCCCTCCCGGTCGCCCACGGCGTTGAGTGGGGCCAGAACTTCGGCGGCAATCTTGCCGGCCTCGTCAAGAACCGCTTGGGTGAAGTCTCGCTCAAGTTCACTATAGCCGGGTGTCGTAGCGTCGCTCACCCTCAGCATATCGTGCAGGATGAACTGAGTGTCTTGGGTCGGCGCAGTGTATGTAGGCATCCAGAGGCTCCCTCGGAATTTCAAAAACAGCCGGAACTAGCCGGCCGCACGATTTGATTGGCGGATCGAGGTGATCATCTTCTCACCCCATTTCATCTGATTTTTGAGCTCGTTGATTGCAGCGGTCAGGTCGGCGCGTTGCAGTTCGAGAGCGTTCAGTCGTTGCTGCGCGATTTCATAGGTCGCAGTGAGCTGTGTCAGCTGCTGATCGCCGTAATCATAGAGGTTCAACAGCTGGCGGATTTCCTCGAGGCTGAAGCCAAAGCGTTTGCCGCGCAGGATCAACTTTAGACGGGCGCGGCATTGCTTCGTGAAAAGTCTTTTCTGACCTTCGCGGATCGGAAAAAGCAGCTCTTTGGCCTCGTAGAAACGCAATGTGCGCGGCGTCACTTCGAACATGTCGCACATTTCGCGGATTGTCAGTGTTTCATCGGTCATCGCAAATTGTCCGGTATCGTCTAGCGTGCAGGTCACGGGGCGGGTAGAGCTACGTTAGTAAAGTATGCGAGTTGACGTAAGTGATACGTTACGTCACTTAAAGCTTTACGTAGAATGACCTTACGTCAATCATTTGCTAGAACGCAGGACTTGTGGTTTCTCCACCGAAACGGATGGCTATACGTCGTTCAATGCGCGCGCAGAGTGGTTTCGCATCTCGCGGAGTTCATCAATGGATTGCTCAAGTTGCGCCTTCTGCGATTCCAATTCGCTGAGCTGTCGGTCGGCCAATTCGATCCAGCTTTGCAACTGGGCGTCGGTCCCCCGTTCCTCATAGATCAGCAACCATTGCCTTATTTCTTCGAGGGCAAAGCCCCACCGCCGACCGCGCAGGATAAGTGTTAGTCGCGCCACCTCTCGCGAACCGTAAAAGCGGGACCGTCCTTCGCGGTCTGGCGCGAGCAGCTCGATATACTCATAATATCGAAGTGTGCGCGGGGTCACATCGAACTTGGCGCACATCTCTTTAAATGACAGCCGCGTCTCTGACATGGCCTAGCCTCCCACGATTAGGATACTTGACTTAACGGCAATCACGCAACCGGTGCTCTTGCGGCTGGTCCATCAATCGGATCATAAACGGGTGAGGCCCCGGATGATCGATCGCAAAACACTCGCCCAGCAATTCATGTCCGCGCTGCCACATGCCAAGGCGCTGGGTTTACGCGTGACACATGTTGGCGACGCAGAGGCGGAGATTGAGATGGCCTATGCGCCGCATCTTGTCGGCGACCCAGAGAGCGGTGTGGTGCATGGCGGGGCGGTTTCGGCGCTGATGGATACCTGTTGCGGTGCGGCGGTGATGAGCCATCCGGACAGTCCGGGTGCGACGGCCACCATTGACCTGCGTATCGATTATATGCGCGCTGCGACCCCCGGCCAGACCATTCGGGCGCGCGCGCAATGCTATCACATCACGCGTTTTGTGGCCTTCGTTCGCGCGCAGGCTCTGGATGATAATGAGACGCGCCCTGTTGCGCAGGCTACGGGCACCTTCACGGTGGAGAGCAAGACGAAAGACCCAACATGACCCGCAAACGCCCGGAACCGGTCCAGATCGTCAAGCAGCGCAGAGATGCGGCTCTGGCCGCCTTAGCCGGAAATGTGCCCTACATTGCGTTTTTGGGTATCACATTTGATCGCCGGGGGGACGAGCTTACAGCCGTGCTTCCCTTCGCGGACAAGCTGATTGGCAATCCGGTTTTGCCAGCGCTTCACGGGGGTGCGACCGCCGCCTTTTTGGAAGTGACGTCGATTATCGGGCTCAGTTGGGCGATGCTCTGGGATGATCTGGAATCCGGCGCGCTGTCTCTTGACCGGGTTGAGGCGGGGCATCTGCCGCGCCTGCCCAAAACCATTGGTCTGACGGTCGACTACCTGCGTTCGGGATTGCCCCGCGACGCTTATGCACGGGCCTTTGTGACGCGATCGGGCCGGCGCTACGCCTCGGTGCGCGCCGAAGCCTGGCAGGATAATCGCGCGCGCCCCTTCGCACAGGCCTCTGGACAGTTCCTGATGCCCGCTCAGGATGGCTGACAGCTCCCGCGCCATCACGCATCAGCGTGTGCTCAGGATTGCGCTTCCTGTCGTGCTCTCGAATGCAACGATTCCGCTTTTGGGGTTGGTGGATACCGGGGTCGTGGGCCAGATGGGCGAGGCGGCCCCGATCGGTGCCGTGGGTATCGGTGCGATCATCCTGACTGCGCTCTACTGGGTGTTCGGATTTCTGCGCATGGGCACGACAGGTCTGACGTCGCAAGCTCATGGCGCGGGGGATACAGGCGAGGTCGCCGCCATGTTGACGCGCGCCTTGGGGATCGGGTTTGCTGGCGGTCTGGCCTTGATCTTGCTGCAACTGCCACTCTTTGCCAGTGCTTTCTGGTTATCACCGGCCAGTGCAGAGGTGGAGACGCTCGCGCGCGACTATATGAGCGTCCGTATCTGGAGCGCGCCTGCAGTGATCGCGCTGTATGGTGTGACCGGCTGGCTCATTGCGCAGGAACGCACCGGGTCTATCCTGATCCTGCAGCTTATGATGAACGGGGCTAACATCGCCCTGAACCTCTTGTTCGTCCTGGTTTTTGATTGGGGTGTGACGGGCGTGGCCTGGGCTTCATTTCTAGCGGAGTGG
Source organism: Pseudomonadota bacterium (assembly GCA_039025595.1). GTDB lineage: Bacteria > Pseudomonadota > Alphaproteobacteria > Rhodobacterales > Rhodobacteraceae > Roseovarius. Next base: position 11,722 of record JBCCNY010000040.1, read on the forward strand.
GGCGGATTTCTGTTGGGTCTTGCGCTGTGCCGCAAGGTCTTTGCAACCGAGGCTTGGCGGGATCTGTCGCGCGTTCTAGACCGGGCCCGTTTGCGTCGGATGCTGGCGGTCAATCGGGACATCTTGCTGCGCTCTTTGATGCTGGAGACGATTTTCATCTCGTTTCTCTTCATCGGGAGCGATTTCGGTGATGCAACGCTCGCCGCAAATCAGGTGTTGCTGCAGTTTTTGCACGTGACGTCCTATATGCTGGACGGGTTCGCATTCGCTGCTGAAACACTGGTGGGGCAGGCCGTTGGTCAGCGCGATCGCACCCGCTTTCGCCGCAGTGCCTTGCTCTCCAGTCTTTGGGGACTGGTCATTGTTTTGGGTCTCAGTCTGAGCTTCGCGATGTTCGGCAGTGCCGTGATCGATCTGCTTACAACGGCAGGTGATGTCCGCGACGCGGCGCGCGATTATCTGCCCTATGTCATAGTCTTACCAGTCTTGAGCATCGCGGCTTACATGCTCGACGGCATTTTTGTAGGTGCCGCGCGTGCTGATGAGATGCGCAATATGATGGCGATCAGCCTGGCAGTTTACATTTTTGCGGCATCGGCTCTGGTGCCGGCTTTGGGCAATCACGGGCTTTGGTTTGCGCTCCTTATTAGCTTTGTTGCCAGAGCGCTGACACTGTCCGTCCGTTATCCAAAACTGGAGACACTGATCAGAGTTTAGGGCCTCAATCAATAATTTGATCAAATTTCATTACATGGCTGGCGGCACGGCACTCGGCAAAGTATGTCAGTTTCACTGACCTTAAGGAATACGACCATGTCCTTTGCGCCTGCCTCCGCAACACCTATCAAGATTGCGATTAATGGATTCGGCCGGATCGGCCGAACGCTTCTTCGCATACTTTTGCGCGACGCGCCTGATTTCGAACTGGTTTGCATCAATGAAATCGAGACGTTGGAGACCTGTGCTTATCTCTTTCAATATGACAGCGTCTTCGGTCCATGGCCCGAACAGGTACGCGCGGGACAGGGCGTTTTGCATGTGGGTGAAACTGCTATTCCATTCTACGACACGTCGGACCTCTCGCGTCTAGACCTGTCCGGCGTCGACATCGTGTTCGAATGCACCGGTATGGGCGGCACTCGTGCGGTGGCCGAAAGAGGGTTGAGCGCGGGCGCCTCCAAAATTCTGGTTTCGGGGCCAGCGCCGGAGGCGGATATCACGCTGGTCTTGGGGGCCAATGACGCGGCGCTGGCCGATCAGCAGATCGTGTCAAATGCGTCCTGCACCACAAACGCCTTGGCGCCGCTGGCGCGGTTGCTTGATGAAGCTTATGGTCTGGTAAGCGGTCATATGACAACGGTGCATTGCTATACCGGCAGTCAGCCAACCGTCGATAAACCCCGCGCGGCCCCCGAACGGAGCCGGGCGGCGGCGCTATCGATGGTGCCGACCACGACATCCGCCCAACGATTGACCGATCTGGTCTTACCCCATTTGGCAGGCAAAATAGAGGCGCGAGCCATCCGTGTGCCCACCGCCAGCGTCTCCTGCATCGATTTGATCGTGCAAACGGAACAGAAAGTGCTCGAAAAAGACGTGAACACTCTTCTGCAAGAGGCGGCCGAACAGAGTTCGGTCTTTGGCTGGACGACACAACCTCTTGTCAGTTCGGATCTTCGGATGCGTCCCGAGTCCATTGTGCTCGTGGGGCCGGAAACCTCAGTCTCGACAGGTGGATTGCTGCGCGTCTTTGGCTGGTACGATAATGAATGGGGTTTCTCTTGCCGC
>JBCCNY010000041.1:0-13371 GCA_039025595.1 Pseudomonadota bacterium
CACGACGAGCTCGACTATGACGGGCAATTCTTCGCAGACGATGCCAGCGTCCTTGCTGGAAATCCACTTCAGCGTTCCAATACGGTGCCGGGCCTCGAAGTCGAGCGCACCAATTTCCTGCTGGATGTCAGCTATCAAACAGACTTCGGACGGATCATTTCGACGACGGGGTATCTTGAGAGCAACCTTGCCGGAGTAGAGGATTTCGACCTTGGACCGGATCCGAACCAAATTCTGTCAAGAGATAACTTCGAAGACACGTTCAGTCAGGAATTTCGATTTGAAAGCAATGAGTTCGATGTCGGAACCGGAACTCTGACCTTCAATCTGGGCCTCAATTACAGCGAGACATCGGCCGAAACACAAAGTGATTTCGAGGCATTGATCGACTTTTCCGGTTTAGGGCCCGGTGCGTCCAACACCATTTTTACTCGCGATGTCGAAAACCGCAGCATATTCGGCGATGTGCGCTGGCAAGCGACCCCTCAATTGGAGATCGCAGTTGGTGCGCGGTATAGTGTCGATGACGTACGGGTGCGAACACAAGCGTTGAGAACGGGTTCTCTCGCAGGCTTCGGCAGCCCAACCTTTGTCAGAGACGCCGACTTTGACGCCTTCCTGCCAAGTATCTCGGTTCTTTACGACTGGAACGACAGTTTTTCAACATTTGCCAGCTACGCCAAAGGTTATAAACCCGGTGGTTTTACCGCGCAAAGCGGCGCGCTCGGCCAGTTTGAAGAAGAGTTTGCCGACAGTTATGAATTGGGCTTGAGATATGTCGGTTTTGATGATCGGCTCAGACTACGCGCGACTCTATTTTACGTCGACTACACCGATATTCAGGTCCCCATCAGACAAGATCCTGCAAATGGCTTTTTCGGTGGTGTAGAAAACGCGGCTGGTGCCGAGAGTCAGGGATTTGAGCTTTCCTTCAGCACCGATCCGTTGCCGGGTTTAACGATTGAAGGGGCCTTTGGATACACCGACGCCACCTTTACGAATTATGCTGGTTCCAGTTTTGGCGATCTGACCGGCTTTTCCCTCCCGAACGCCCCGGACAGGACCTATAGCCTGATCGTGGATTACGAATTCCAAAACAAGTTTCGCGGTTTGACACCTTTTGTGCGCGGCGAGTTCAATGGAACGTCGGGTTTTCGACCGGAAGCTATCAATTTCAATGAAGTGGGCGACTACAACCTTGTCAATCTGCGAACCGGATTCAGAGGTGAGAATGTTGATCTAACTCTCTTTGTCGAAAACCTGTTCGATGAAACTTATGCGGTTGATGGCTTCAGCACCTTTTTGTCACCCGGTGCGCCACGGACATATGGAATTGTGGCAAGCTACAGGTTTTGAACCGCGACGGCACGCATCCGTTCACTGATAACCGGCACAAGCCCGACATTACCTTACTCGGGGCTCTCGCGCCAGAACCACCGCTCCTCTGGAAAAAGCGGCACGGATCCCTCTTGCGGAAATCCGAGACCGGCATCATGGACGAAGCGATGTTCCATGTCGTGCCATAGCGGGATCGTGTAGAATCCGGCCTGCAACAACCTGTCGAAAGCGCGCGCGGCTGGCACAATCTGTGATACATTCACCGAGCTGCGCATCGTCTCGATCAGCGCATCGGCGACCGCGCTTTGCAAACCCGCCAGCCCATAGCTTCCCTGTCTCGCTTGGGAACTATGCCAGTAAAGCTGTTCGCTTGCGCCCGGCGGGTCGCTCGGATTCCATCCTACCATTGTGAAGTCGAACGCATGATCCAGTATCAACCGACGACCAGACACATAATCACGCACGATTACATCTAGCTTTATGCCCAGTTTCCCTAACATGAACCGAAAGGGCTCTATCTGATCTGCGGTCGCTGGATGTGCGGTCACAAATTCAAATGTCAACGGCTGATCGGTTTCAGGATTTACGCGAAACCCGTCGATAATCGGGAAACCAGCATCGTCCAACAATGCGGAGGCTTCACGCAAACGAGCACGCATCGAGTATCCCGGTGGTTCAATTGGATCAAAAATACCCGCCGGAAGCTCCGCTGCGAAGGGAGAGAGAAGCTCGACCTCGGTGGCATCAGGACTGCCTCGCGCCGCGAGACGTGTTTGTCCGTAAAAGCTCCCAGGCAGGTCATATTCCCGACCCCAAAGATCATGGTAAAACACCGGATCAATGGCCAGGTTCAACGCCTTGCGAACGCGGATATCGTCTAAAGGAGGTCGCCTCAAGTTCATCACGAGATAGCGCAAGGTGCCGGCATCGTCGCGTCGAAACTCTGTCCGAACGATCCGTCCCTTCTCCAGAGCGGGTCCGCCAAAGCGGCGCTGCCAGTCGGTTGCTTCGAAATCCCGCAAAACATCAATCACTCCGCGTTTGAGCGCCTCCACCATCGCGACCGTGTCAAAAAAGTACTCGACTTGGATCGCGTCGAAGTTCCAACGCCCTTGATTGAGCGGATGGTCGATGGCCCAGTAATCGTCGGCCCGCACAAGCCGAAAGGTCTTGTTGAACGCGGCGCGTTCAACTCTGAAGGGACCACTGCCCATGGGAATGTCCAACGTTATATCGCCCGGGTCGCGTTGGGACCACCAGGCCTTCGATTGGATGGGAAAACGACCCAGTTGATCGATCCATTGCCAATCGCCACTTGTCGCGGGGCGCAATATGATAGTTCGGTCATTCGGCGTTCTAATGTCCATGTCCTTGAGTAGGGAGCGGTAGAACGGCAGCCCGTACGCGCCCAGCGTTCGAAATGTGAACGCCACATCCTGCGACGTCACCGGCGTTCCGTCATGCCAGCGTGCGCGCCGGTCGATGACAAAACGTGCCTGCGAAAAATCGCCTGCCACATCAATTTCGGACGCGAGCAATCCGTAATACGTGGCAGGCACCTCCGCGGCGGCGAGCAAACGATCGAAAGTGTGTGAGAGCTGTAATGGTGGGCGTCCCGGCGTTCGCATAAAATTCATGCTGTCAAAATTGGTAGTGGTCCCCAAACGGATAACACCCCCTTTTGAGGCAACAGTCATAACATCAGATTGATAACCAATAGCGCCCCGTGCTCTATCATTACTATCGAAAGGCGAAAACCGCGCGAAGTCAGCCCAAACCATGCTTCTTGTCAAGAACACTAGTACAAACGCGAATAAAAAAACTCCCCTGAATCTCACTGGCATCGTGCTGTCCTTTATCTAAAACAGAGCATATTCACAAAACTCAAAATTAGCTCTTTTGGTCGCGTTACCAAGATTGGTTTGAGCGTATCAGACTAGTGTCGTTTGAGAGGTTTCATGCCAATTGCGCCAAACTGAAATTTAGACTTCAGAGATTCAAGTCAGTTCGAATAACGACATCAACAAATTTCCGCTTGGTCAAGATGTTGATTTCCTTATTAAGACGGAACGTCTATCAGTGTTGAAATTGCAAAATCGGCGGGCGCGAAAAAACAATCATTCAGAGCGCATCAGCTATCAGAAACATCGTTCGGGGTACTATTGTCAGTTGGTTTAATAGTGCGTGTGTACAGCGAAAATCTCCTGTCACCGGTTATACTAAACCAAGTTGGACTGTTAACAATCGTGGTCTCTACTTAGTAGATTTTGTTGCAATGCCGCAAGCTTACCGTAGGCTTGTTTGTTAACTATCTGCTTTGGCCCGGCAGCTCGGAATGCCGATGACCGGTTTGTTCACCACGGTTCTACGCCGAACCTGATGCGCATGCAAAACTGATCATTCTACGCGCGCACCGCGGATTGCTCTAAGTCGCAGCTACGGTTCTTTGAAGTCGTTACGACGGTTGCCGCGAAAGCCCGCTTCGAAAAATCCGCACCGCAGTGGCCATAGTCACTCCAAAGGTCCGAAAAGGGCTTTATGAAATCCAAGTCGTTGTGTTTGGAAGCTGAATTCCAAGCCATGTTACAGAACCCTGCTTTTTCAGCTCAAGCCAATTCGCGCGCAAATGAGGCATTTTCTGACAGAAGACTAGGCGCATCTTGTTGCAAAAGTGACGTTTTTAAAATTCCTGAACCATAGTCTATTTGAAATCCGTGTTGTGGCGATTAACGTGTTAAAAGCCAGCGCTGACCGTGCGAGCCTGTTTCCTTTTTGGTGGGAAAGACCGAAGATGACCGCACGGCCCTATGACATTGTAGCGTCCGAGTTTTGCGACGAACGACATGACCTTGTCGCACTGGCGCGTGCGCTTGTTGGTCACGACGACATTGCAGAGGATATCGTGCAAGAGAGTTGGTTGCGTTGGCAGCGCCACGATTATCCCACGAACCACGCAAAACCAATATTTGTTAGAATTATCAAAAACCTGGCTGCAGATTGGCACCGGCATCGAGCGATCGAAGCCCGGAACTATCGAATACACGCGATGCTTCGTGGCGACACGCCGGACACGGAACGTATCGTCGTTGCGCGTCAGCAACTGCGTTTGGTGATTGAGGCGCTTAGAGGTTTACCGGAACAGAACTTGGAAGCGTTTCGCCTGCATCGAATGGAAGGAATGGCCTTTGCAGATATCGGCGCGCAGCTTGGAATTTCCAAAGCCGGCGCCCACAGACTTGTTGCTCAGGCGCTAACAAAAATTGTTTTGCACCTTGAAGCCTGATTTTGTGAAACAATACAGGATCGAACGCGTTAGTTCTACATAACCGCAAAGCACCATCAGTTGATCCAATCCACGTGGACAAACAAGATCAGACCGAATTGCTGGAAGAAGCCGCGATGATTTTTCTCGCGGTTTCCGAAGACCCCGAGAACTCGAAGCTTGTCGCAGAACGCGATACGTTTCTGGCGAAGAGCGAGGCGCATCGACACGCCTACCGAAAAGTGGAAACCGGCTGGCGGGTTTCGGGCGGGCGCACTCCGTCAAGGCTGCCAATAATCGTTCCCTTCATACTGACGCTGTTTGCGGCCTCATACTTCACTTGGGACCCCTTGCGGATAGCGCTCACAGCCGATTTCTCCACGAGCACACAAGACAGGCTCAGCACGCTTGGTTCGGGAGATCTTGCGCATCTTGACGCGGGCTCTGCTATTGCGGATGACACGCGATTTGACACACGTTCAATAGACTTGCTTCGCGGGAGCGCATTTTTTGATGTCGTACCGGACGAGCGGCCCTTCGTTGTAAGCGCGGGTCCGGTTGAAATCACAGTTGTTGGTACGGCATTTGAGACGACTTTGACGCCCGATGGCGTCGCGGTCAGCGTCGCAGAGGGCATCGTCGAGGTCACCGGCAAAGACCTGATCTGGGAATTGGAAGCGGGTGATTACCTCTTTCTGCGAGATGATGGCACTGTCGAAGAGCGCCGCATCGCCGTGAGCGATGTAGCAACTTGGCGAAGCGATCAATTGGTCGTAAACGATATGTCCATCCGGCAAGTCGCTGCCATGCTGGATCGCCGAATGAAGGGTAGAGTTCTGGTTTTAGGCGGGACTTGGGCGAATGCTCGTGTTTCCGGAACATTTGACTTGGAGGATCCCGTTGCAGCTTTGAAGACCCTCGCCGTTATCGGAAATGCCCGATTGATCAACGGTGCCCCAGCATTGTCGGTCCTGATGCCCAAAGGGTGACAAAAAACATCGGAAAACCTGAGACGACTTCCCCTCGAGACCGTTGTTTAGGCAATGGAAGCTCAAAGCTGTGGGGCAAAATGGTTAAACTGGATCTTCGAACGTCAACGGTATTGGCTGTAATTCTCGCGCTCGACCCCGTTACATCAAGTGCGCAAGGTCAAATGGATATTGATATTCTGCCGCAACCTCTGGCGGCTGCTATCACGGAATTGGGCCAAGAAACAGGTTTACATGTGAGCGTTTCGCAAGAGCTGGTCGCAGGTCGCACTAGCCCTGCTGTCAAAGGATCCATGACACCTATCGAAGCCTTAACCAGGCTGCTTCAGGGAACTGACCTAAAACCAGTCGATGTCCAGAGCGGCAACGTCGCGGTAACCCGAAATTTTGTATCACAGAACTCTTTTGAGGATGAGCCATTCGATCTGGGCACGTTGGTTGTGCGCGGCGAGTTGCTTGAACGCGACGTTCAGGACAGTCAGACGAGTGTCGTGGTCGTAACAGGCGAGGAGCTTGATGAGCGCGGAGACACGCAGTTGGATCAGACGCTGCGGCGTATACCTGGCGTGTTCGAAACCAACCGGATACGAATTCGAGGCATTGCAGACGACGGTGGATTGGGAAATTCCACGAACACTTCAACGATTAGCATAACGACAGATGGTGTCCGCCTGACGGATTTTCGCAATTTCGGCGGCACCTCCACTATTTCGACTTGGGACGTGGAACAAGTGGAGGTCTTTCGCGGCTCTCAGTCGACCCAATCAGGACGCAACGCGCTGGCAGGGGCAATTGTGGTTGAAGGGACCAAACCGCAGTTTTTCCCTGAATACAGATTGCGGTTGGGGGTGATCGAAGATGAAAACATAAGTGGCGATGGCACAAGATATCAGGCCGCGTTTGTTCTGAACACGCCATTGGTGGAGGATCAGCTTGCGTTCCGCCTTTCTGTGGACGACCGGGGCATTGGCGCTGATCGAGACCGCCGAACGATCCGGGCGGGGTTGCTCTATGAACCGACGGACAGACTGTCCTTCGGTCTGACTTATTCGAATATCGACAATACTCAAGAAAGCGACGGAACCAATTTTTCTGAGCAGAAATTGCAATCCCCCCGTCTGACCATAGACTATGACATCAGCTCCGCTTTGACGTTCTCGTCGCGGACACAATACACCGATGCAGAGCCGCTCCTTGGTTTGGGCATCGCTGGTTTTGGCTCGATCGTACGTGATCGTGAATACGAAACTTTCGATCAGGAGTTCCGCCTTATCTATGAGAAAGAGAATATTCGCGCGATCGGCGGGTTGTTTTACACAAACATCGATGAATTCAGTACGGCAGACATCACTAATGTCCAAAATGGTTTTAGAAATTTCCAGTCCGAAGACATTGAGACCGAAAATTACGCGATCTATGGTGAAGTGGAATACGATGTTTCACCACAATGGACCATCATCGCGGGTCTCCGGTACGATGTTGAAGAGGTTGTCAACACGTCTACGCTAAGTCTGTCTATTGGTGGAACGCCTATTGGGAGCGGTACGGGAAGCTTCGATAACACCTACGATGCCTTACTGCCCAAGCTGGGCGCGGTCTATCGTTTCGATGAAAACAGAACGCTCGGCCTCACCTACCAGCGCGGCTACCGCGCGGGTGGCGTAGGTGTTTCGGTACTGGCTTCTGGAGCGTCGAATACCTTTGAGTTTGACCCCGAATTTACAGACACATTTGAACTGTCCTATCGGTCTCAGTCCAGCGACGGCAACCGCATTTTCAATGCGAACCTGTTCTACACCGACTGGACTGATAGACAGGTGGGTGACCAAGACGCTTTGGGGAACGGTATTATCTCAAATGCCGCCAGTTCAGAACTTTGGGGGGGAGAAATTGATTACAGGCAGCTCTTCAATGATAATTTGGAAGTGTTTGCCAGCGCAGCTTTTGTCCAAACGAGGCTTGGCAACTACGTTGTTAACGGCCAAGACTTCAGCGGTAACAGCTTCCCGGGCGCGCCTGAAGTGACCGCGTCGCTTGGTGCCACCTACAGATTCGACAACGGCCTGTCGATTGGCGGAGACATCAACTATACGGGTAGCTATTTCAACGATAACGCCAACACGGCTGCACTCGAAAATGACGACTTTTTAATAACCAATGTGAATGCCAATTATGAGTTCGACAATGGTTTGGTACTCACGGCCTACGCCCGCAACCTCTTTAATGAACAATATACACTAACACGGAGCGCCACCGGAATTGATGTACTCGGCCCTGACAGAGAGTATGGTTTCTTTGTAACGGCAAACTTTTGAGCTTTGCGATTTCTGATCCTCTGCCAACACCAGCAGCAAACGAAAGCCCTTCAGGTTTCAGTGGTTTGCGGTCGGTTATGACCCTAATCCAAGCGCGACCTCGTTTTATACGCTGGATACTGGCCGGGCCTGTCACGCTGATTGTGACACTGGCCATCACGGCCGGCATGACAGCGTGGTGGCCGAAGGGAGCAGCGGGGCTTGATCAGATCGGGATGCCACTCATCCTGACCCCGGTGATCTGGCTCTGTGTTTTTGATTACGCAGAGTCGGAAGAGCACCTGGGTCAGGCCTTCTTCGTGTTGTTGGCCATAATTCTCGGGAAGGCCTGTTTTTGGCATGCGGGGAAGTCTCTTCCAGAGCACGTCAGTTTGCTCGCCGCATGGTGTCCCCCGCGCAAAAACACGTTGTCAGGCGCTTCACGTCATGGCGCGTTGATCTCTATCAATTGACGAGAGCGGATACCGAACCTGCCCGGCAACCCGAACTAGATGACCTCTAGGCGCGGACCAAGACGCTCGAAGCTCGCCTGTTCCGATGGGTGCCGGAGAGGACGCGGATGAGACACCGCAACACAATATCATGGCACAACTCTATCGTACAACAGCCAAAGGCAAGAAAAACCGCTGGATGCCGCCGAAAAAGTCAATAGCATCTGAGAGATACAGGCCTAGCGAGGCGCAAGCGAGAAATTGAACAGGAATGCCGACCCTGCTGAAGGTCGTAAAGCCAAGATGGAAGCACTTCAGAGCCAAGACGAATACACCGATCGGGTTTCTCGGCCCGCCCGTCATAGAGTGATTTCCGTATTGGCCGTGATCGGCACCTGTTTCGCAGCGGTTTTCACTTACCTTCTAAATCCAAGAGAAGAGGTCAACCTGCTACAAGAGCCAACCCCGGCGGCGCTCGTAAGTGTTATCACCGTGCCAACCCAAAAAACACGCGCGATCGTTGAGACCTTTGCCCAGATCAGGCCTTTGTGGTCTGCAGAATTGCACGCAGGTCACAGCGGTCGGGTTCTTTCAGTGTCCGATCGCGCGCTGGCCGGGCGCAGGATCGAAAAGGGTGACATTCTGGTTGAACTAGATCCCGCGTCGCTTCTGTCCGAGCTGCGCGCCGCCGAACTGGCGCTCGTAGAGGCTGAAGTCGGTTTGGACATGGCGCGACAACAAACAGAGTTACGTCGGCGCGAAGCAGAGCGTCTTGGCGACGATGATCCAACGAGATTTGCTTTGCGGCTACCGGAACTTCGCGTGGCGGAGATCACCTTGGTGTCCGCACAAGCGCGCGTGGCTGCTTCAGAGGTGGCGGTTTCAAACGCGACAATTCGAGCTCCATTTGACGGTTTTGTCACCGCCCGTTCCGTTAGTCCGGGCCAAAGCGTGTCAGCGGGAGACACGCTTCTATCGGTCGTCACCGGCACCGCATTCGAGATTGAGGTGGGCTTGAGTGCAGCGCAATGGCGCTTGCTTGAGCATCCCATCAGTAACACGAAGGCGGATGTCTTCGCCCCGGATGGGACCGCCCTTGGTGCCGCACAGATACGTGATGCCGGTGGATTCCGAGATGAGGAAACAAGAGAGTTTCGGGTTTTCCTTGAGATCAAAAGAGACCCAAAAACAGTACCCGATATGCAGCTTATCTCTGGCGCTCTGGTGAAGGTTGTTTTTGAAGGGCGCTCCGTCGACGACACTCTGAGAATCCCCGAAAGCAGCCTCACCCGAGAAGGTAATGCCTGGTACGTAGACGACGCCGATAGACTACAACGGTTTGAACCTGATATTCTCTGGCGCACCCACGGGGACCTGATCATCGCAGCGCCTTCAGATGCGTCCAGCTTCAGAATTGCGATTGTGCCCTTAGCAGGTTTTCTCACCGGATCAGAGGTTTCGCCCTTGCAGAATGATCGGCCCTAATGCACGCGATTTCGTCCTGGTTCATTCGAAATCCCGTCGCCGCTAATCTGGTCATGATCTTCATTGTCGTGGCTGGCCTTCAATCTGCAATGAACATGCGTGTAGAGGGATTTCCCCAAATCCCCGTAGACATCGTCGAAATTGAAACTCTCTATCCGGATGCGACCCCGGAGCAGGTAGATCGCTTGGTAACTCTGCGCGTTGAAGAGGCGCTGCGTGATCTGGAAGGCGTCCTTAGTATCTCATCTAGATCGCGTGAAGGCAGGTCTTCTGTTGACGTTCGTAAAACGACGGCACAGGATCTTGACGCTCTGATTGAGGCGATCAAGCTGCGTGTAGACGGGCTGGACGATCTCCCAGATGGTGCCCGCCGACCGGTTGTCGGCACTGAGAGCTGGATTGGCTCTGCGGTCTTTGTCAGCTTGCACGGTGAAACCGATCACTACACGCGTCAGCATCTTGGCATGACTTTGCGCGATCGGTTGCTCGATAGACCGGAGGTTTCCCGTGTCGAAGCTTGGGGGCTTTTGGCAACTGAGATCACAATTTCCGTCGACCCGGCGCAATTGCAGATGTTGGGTCTGACCTCCCGCGATATTGCGGAACGAATTCAGGAGCAGTCAATCAGCCTTACGGCGGGCAATGTGAGCACTGAGACCGGTATTGTCGTCCTGCGCACGGACAGTGAAGCACAGTACGTTCGAGACTTTGCAGCAATCCCGATAATCGAAACGGCCGATGGCAGAAGCGTGTTGCTGGGAGATGTGGCGGAGATCCGTGAAATCTATGACGATAAAAACACCTTGTTTCGCTACAATGGCGCGCCCGCGGTCACAATGAACATTGACGTTGGGCGTCATGACGACCTGCTTGATATTGCGCGCGTCGTTAGGACCGTTGCAGCCGACTTCGAGGCGACACTTCCAACCGGCCTCCAAGTGACGGTCTGGGGTGATTACAGCCGCTACATTGATGATCGGCTCGATCTGCTACAATCGAACGGCCTGCTGGGTCTGGGGCTTGTTATTCTTTTACTAGCGCTTTTCCTCGACTTGAGAGTCGCCTTCTGGGTGGCGATCGGCGTGCCGGTCTCGGTCCTTGGTGCGCTCGCGGTGGCGGGAAGCCCGTGGCTCGGCTTCACTCTTAATGACGTAACCACCTTCGGGATCATTCTAGCGCTTGGTATTCTGGTCGACGACGCTGTGATCGTGGGAGAAAGCGTCCACGACGCACGGCAAAGGATCACAGATCCGGTCCTTGGAACCGAGGCTGGGGTGTTTTCTGTGATGACCCCGACTGTTTTTGGCGTAGCTACAACGATTGCGGCCTTTTTGCCGATGGCATTAATCGATAACGAAGTCGGGCGGATCCTCTCGAGCTTTTCAGGTATGATCGTGTTGGCGCTTTGCTTCTCCATCTTCGAGAGCAAGTGCATCTTACCTGCACACCTTGCCCAAACCCGCGTTTATCCGCAGATGCACCCGAGTCTTTGGAGCAGGTGCCAGCAATGGTTTGCGCAGACCCTTGAGCGCTTGCGCGACGGCCCTTATCGAAGATGCCTGCATGTTGCGTTGGCACACCGTTTTGCCGTCTTGCTGCTTTGCTTAAGTATTGCAATCGTCAGCTTCGGTTTTCTTGCAAAGGGTTACATTACCACCGCGTTTTTTCCCGAACTCCCGGAACGGGTGCTCTGGGTGCGCATGACCATGGACAGCCGCGCGCCTTTTGATCTCGCGTCCAACAATCTTGCAAAGCTCGAAGATACCATTGACAGCCTAGACGCTGAACTTACCCAGAAATACAGGCTGGAGACATCGCCGATTCAATCCGCGAAGCTCTACTACTCAGGGGGCGCGGCCGGGAATCTCGGCCTCGAGTTGAGCCCCGTCTCGGAGCGCCCGAACCTCAACTCCGGAGATATTGCGCGCTATTTCCGAGAAGGTGTACCGCCTTTGGAAGGCGTCGTGAACCTAACGTTTGGAGATGCTGACGGTTTTGCCGGCGGGTTTTCAATGAAACTCTACGGGCCAGACCAGGCGGTTCTGCAAGCCGCTGGTAAAGCACTCATTTTAGAGATGGCACAAATTGAAGGGGTCCGAAACGCCCGCGCTAGCCTTACGGGAGCACGACCAGAGTTAACCGTTTCGCTTCGCACCGAGGCACAAGGTCTTGGAATTACACCGGATGTTCTTTCAGACCAGGTTGGTGCCAGTTTCGGAGGTATAGAAGTACAACGTATCTTGCGCGACGGCCAGGAGATCGAGGTTCGCCTGCAGCTCTCTGACACGGCTCGCGACCAGCTTGGGGATGTTCTTGAGGCTCGCATCCAAAACTCCCGTGGCACTTGGTTTCCTTTGTCCACTCTGGCTAACCTGCGCGAAACCTATTCACCTTTGATCGTCGAACGTTTCAATGGGGAACTGGTGAATACAATTTCCGCAACGTTGGATCCAAGAGTAGCCGAAGCTATCGATGTTTTTGAGGTCGTGACCGAGCGCATATTTCCGGAGGTCATATCGAACTATCCAGGAGTAGAACTTGCCCCAGGCGGCGCCATCGAAGAGCGGCGCACTATTGAAGGTGGCCTGATCTCCGCACTTATCCTATCCCTAATTTTAATCTACGCGCTTCTAGCGATCCCGCTTAAGTCCTATGTCGCGCCATTTCTGATCTTTGCTGTCCTGCCCTTTGGCTTCTTGGGCGCAGTTGTCGGCCATGTGATAATAGGGCTGCCCGTCTCGCTAGTGTCGCTCTTTGGAATGCTCGCGTTAGCAGGCGTCATGGTCAATGACAGCTTGGTTATGTTGTCGCGTTACAATGTGCATCGCGAAGCTGGTCAAGCAGTGCCTGAAGCAATCGAGACAGCAGCTTGCAGCCGCTTCAAAGCGATTTTTCTAACAACCGCCACAACCTCCTTGGGCCTCGGGCCACTCATCTTAGAGACGTCAGAGCAGGCTCAAATTCTCATTCCCGCAGCGGTTTCACTCGCATTCGGGCTGATTTTCGCGACGGTGGTCACATTAATCCTGCTGCCGATTTTAGTCTCGGTCCGAGATGGTTTCGCCAATTGAGTTTGCAAAATAGAAGTTCGCGCGGCGGATCAGTTCAAAACACCGCTTGGTGCGACGGAACAAGCAGTAAGAGCATAATCTGTTGTTTTTTTCTCATCAAGTTAGCGTTCAGGACATCAGGGCTAAAAGGCAAAGACTGGATCGCGCAATCCTTGCAATCCGTATTCAATGCGTCTTGGCGCATGCCAAGTCCGACCCTGTCATACCCCAAAGTCTTCAGGCAAACACAAAAAACGTCGCGCTCGACCCATTGCCTCATTGGAGTATCGCGAGATCACTCCGTGAGTTTATAGAGAAACTTTCAAGCGATATCAGAGTTTAAATGCTGAAACGCGTCATCATGAGGCGATTGGGATTTCTAACACAAAGGTTGCGCCCGACCCGGAACTCGGGTCCAGCCAGATTGTGCCGTTATGCCCCGCCATAATCCGGTGACAATAGGCGAGCCCGACGCCGGTACCCTTCCCGCCCTTTTTGGTC